>DASPZW010000283.1:0-3360 GCA_035636055.1 Actinomycetota bacterium | reverse complement strand
CGGCCCCCAAGCCTCCGCCAGGGCTGAGGAAGCGCTCGATGCGCCCCATGAGGCTCGGCCCCTCCGTGGCGGCCGTGGACGTGCCGGTGCCGCGGGACCCGATGGCGTCGATCTCGTCGATGAAGATCACGGCGCCGTCGTACTTCTTGACGAACTTCTTGGCCTGGCGGAAGAGGGCCATCACACGCAGGTTGCCCACGCCCATGAACATGTTGGCGAAGCCGGTCGCGGACGTGTAGATGAAGGGCACCCCGACCTCGCCGGCGACGGCCTTGCCGAGGAGCGTCTTGCCGGTACCCGGCGGACCCTCGAACAAGATGCCGTGGGGCGGGAAGCCACCGATCTTCTTGAACTCCTGGAAGCCCCGGAAGAGCTTGACCACTTCCTTGACGGAGTCGACGACGGGGTCCTGGCCCCGGACGTCGTCGAACGAGGTCTCGTATTCGTGCGGATAGATGGTGTACGAACGGCCCCTGGCCATCAGCCAGAGCATCGAGACCATCTCGAAGAGCACGGCGGAGCCAAGGATCAGCGCGATGAAGATGATCGGGCCGGCGGTCTTCGCCGCATGCCCGAGGGCGATGTAGGCGTCACTGGGCCCGCAGCCGCGGGGCAAGCCATCCGCGGTGTAGCAGTGGGCGGTGGCCTCGAACGTCCAGATAGCGAGCAGGTAGAGCCAGACGAGGACGAGGATCCGGGGGAGCCAGATGCGAAGGCGGTTTTTCAGGGGCACGAGCAGACCCAATCGCTCGAAGAGGCTGCCGGGACTACCTCACAATGATACGGCCTGTCCGGTAGGTCGGCCTTTTGGGGGATGACCTTAAGCCTTCTGCAGGCTTATCACCCGTTTGGACTATCGGGAGTAGTCCCTTCTGCCTGATCCGGCGGCTCGTCGCCCTCGCCGGGCTTGGCATCGCCCGGCGCCTCCCCCGCTCGGTCCACCGCGCCGCCGGTCGCGCCGGTCGCGCCAGGCTCGGTCTCCGGTTCGAAGACCGGCCGCTCGAACCCGGATCGCTCGAGCAGCTCGCCGATGCGGGTGTCCGACCACCCCTGCTTGCGCAACTCGAGCGTCAGGTTGATCGGGCCCAGGTGGCGGCCGCAGGTGGGGCAGTAGGACCAGGCGTAGCCGCCTTCAGGAAGGCGGCTACCGCACCACGCGCAGCTGTCCTCGCCGGTGCGGTCCTCGGAGAAGGCCTCGTACCCGTCGAGGAAACCGAGAGCGTAGTCCCAGGTGACGTACTCGTCGGGGTCCGGCTCCCACGCGGGTTCGTGGACCGGTGGTTCGCCGGACTCGAGGATCTGCCGAAGGTTGTCTGCGAGGAGGTCCCAGCCGAGGAAGTGGTCGTCCTCGCAGTCCGGGCAGTAGACGACCACGCCCTTGATCCCGCGCGAAGCGAGAACAGACTTGAGGGTGTTGACGTCGACGAGGTCTTGCTGAAGAGCTTCCCGCTCCTCGGCATCGATCTCCTCCGAGTCACCGTCGAAGTCGTCCGGGGGATCGACGTGCTCTTCGTAGGCCATCTCCCCTATCCTACTCTCAGGCCATGGCCCAGGCTCCCCCGCGGCAGATCCAGTCAGGAGGAAAGCGTGATAGAGGTTCGCATCGGCATCATCGAGAGCCCCAAGGAGCTGATCCTGGAACTCGAGGAGGAATCCAAGGAACTCGTGGACAAGGTCAACGTGGCGCTCTCCGAGGGGTCGGGGCTGGTCTGGCTCACCGACAGCAAGGGCAAGCAGATTGCGGTGTCGGCGAGCCGGATCGCCTACCTGGAGATCGAGGCGGAGCGGCCCCGCACCGTCGGCTTCGGAGGCTGAAGGGCCGTCGGACGCGAGAAGCCACGGCCGAGGCGGCGGCTCTCATATAATCCGCGGCAATGGCCCCTCCCGGAAACTTCGCCTCTCTGTTACGCGCTCGCCGCGGCTACCTCGCAACCGTCGGCCCGCAGGGGGACCCGAGGGTGCTCCCGGTCTGCTTCACATGGGCGGGGGACATGATCTGGACCGCCATCGACGGCAAGCCCAAGAAGACCGACTTCCCCCAGCGCCTGCGTGACATCGGGGGCGAACCGAAGGTGTCGTTCACGGTCGACCGCTGGGACGAGGACTGGAACCGCCTGGCGTGGCTGCAGGCCCGGGGCCGGGCGCACGCCCTGCCGGAGGGGCCGGAGGCCGACCGGGCCCGCTCGGCGCTCCGGGACAAGTACCCGCAGTACCAGACGACTCCCCTGGAGGGCCCGGTCATCCGGATCGACGTGGAGAGCTGGGTCGGCTGGGACGCCCACTCGGCCGACGAGGACTAGGGCCGGCGCTGGCGGGGGGTCCAGGGGGGAAATCAGCTGTCCGGCACGTGGCCGACCAGCGTGCCCACGCGCTTCAAGAGCTTGACCGGCTCGAACGGCTTGGCGAAGACGTTCTCGTCCCCGATCATGTCCCGGCACCGGTCGAGGGCCTCGTAGCGACCGCTGACGACGATCACCGGCAGGCGGCGCGTGGCGGGTTCGCTGCGCAGCCGGAGGATGACCCGCTCGCCGTCGACCTCGGGCATCATCAGATCGAGGATCATGAGGTCAGGCTTGAGTTCGCCGGCCTTCTCCAGGCCCTCCAAACCGTCCTTGGCTTCCACGATTTCGTAGCCCTCCACCTCGAGCAGGACCTTGAGGAGCTCCCGCACGGAGGGATCGTCTTCAACCAGCAGGATGGTGATGCTGCTACTCATCGCAATATGCTCCGCACGTTCGAACCGCCGGGTCGGGACTCCCACCCTACGCCGATTATGCACATCATGGGATTTGCTGGATCTCCACAATGATCCCAGTATGCTCGTCCGGCATGGAGCGGCGGCCGTTGGTGGCAGTGGGGGCGGTGGCCGTCCGGGACGGGGCGCTGCTGCTCATCCGGCGGGGCAAGCCTCCGGCTCAGGGCCGCTGGTCGCTGCCGGGTGGCCGGGTCGAGTGGGGCGAGACGCTGGCCGGCGCCCTGCTGCGCGAGGTGGCCGAGGAGACCGGCCTCGAGGTGGCCCCCGGGGAGCTCGCCGGCCTGGTTGAGCGCATCCACCTTGAGGACGGTTTCCACTACGTGATCCTCGACTACCACGTGACCGTGACCGGCGGGACGCTGCGGCCCGGCGGCGACGTGACCGACGCCCGCTGGGTCGCTCCCGGGGAGATGTCGGGCCTGGAACTCAGCGCCGGGCTCCTGGAGGCCCTCCGGGACTTCGGTCTCGGCTTCTAGCCCTCGGGCAGCGGTGATGCAGCCGGGGCAACCGGTACCGCCGGCTCTTCCTCTTCCTCTTCTGTGGGGCCGGGCCCGTCCGGCTTCCTCGCGGGCTTCTCCGGGAATTCGGTGAGGAAGATGGTCTCG
>DASPZW010000282.1:0-2251 GCA_035636055.1 Actinomycetota bacterium | reverse complement strand
CGCCATGGGCGGCATCCCCACCGATGTCCAGGCCCAGGTGGTGATCGACGAGGCCAACTCCCCGCTGCCCGGTTTCTACGCCGCCGGGGAGTGCGCCTGCGTCTCGGTGCACGGGGCGAACCGGCTCGGGACCAACTCCCTGCTCGACATCATCGTGTTCGGCCGGCGGGGCGGCATCCAGATGGCTGAGTACGCGGCAGAGGCCGAGCTGGCGCCCCTACCCGACGACCCGGCGGCCGGCGCCCGGACGATGCTCGCGGGGCTGCTGGGGCGCTCTGTCGGTTCCGGTGGCGGCGAGGGCGGCGAGCGGATCGCCCCCCTCCGCAAGCAGCTCCAGGACGAAATGATGGCCGGCTGCGGGGTTGTGCGGACCGATGCGACGCTCGGGCGGGTGCTCGGCACGATCGCCGAGCTGCGGGAGCGCTACCGGCGGGCGGGCGTGGAGGACAAGGGCCGCGTCTACAACACCGAACTGCTGGAGGCGGTCGAGCTTGGCTTCCTGCTCGACCTGGCCGAGGCGACAGCCGTCGCCGCCCGGGCACGCACCGAGAGCCGGGGGGGCCACTTCCGGGAGGACTTTCCCTTCCGCGACGACGGCTACTGGCTGCGCCACTCGCTGGCCCGCCGGCTGGAGGACGGGACCATCGAGCTCATGTACAAACCCGTAACGATCACGCGATACATGCCGATGGAACGGAAATACTAGAGTCGAGATGGCGGTTCTCGGCGGAGAAAGGAGCCAGACGGTGGGAGCGATCGACCGGATGATCGAGGAGCGGCACCTCCTGATGCACCCGTTCTACGTTCGGTGGCAGAAGGGCAAGGTGACCCCGGAGGCGCTGCGCAGCTACGCGATCCAGTACTACGCGTACGAGTCGGCGCTGCCGAAGTTCCTCGAGACCGCGATGGCTCACCTCCCGGATGGCCCCGCCCTGGAGTCGCTCAAGGACAACCTCGCCGACGAGGCAGGGGGGCCCGTCCCGCACCCCGAGCTGTGGCTGCGCTTCGCCGAAGCCCTCGGTGTGAGCCGCGAAGAGGTCAAGGACACCCCGTTGCTGCCCCGGACGGCGAACCTCGTCCACACCTACGAGTCGCTGTGCGAGCGCGGCCCCGACGAGGCCCTCGCCGCCCTCTACGCCTACGAGGCGCAGTTCCCGGCGGTGGCGGCCTCGAAGGCCGATGGCCTGCGGCGCTTCTACGGCGTCACGTCATCGGCAGCCCTGGAGTTCTTCGACCTGCACGCCACCTTGGACCACGAGCACGCTGCCGGCATCCGGACGGGGCTCGTCGATTCCGAGCCGGCCCGAGAGTCGGTGGCCCTCGCACTCGACGCCTGGTGGAACATGCTGGACTCCTTCGAGGCAATGCTCGTTTGAGGGTAGAGCTCAAGATCCAGCGGTTCGACCCCGAGACGCAGGAGGCCCCCGTCTGGGGCACCTACGTCGCCGAGGTCGAGGACAACGGCCGGGTGCTCGACGCCCTGCACTACGTCAAGTGGTACCTCGATGGCACCCTGGCCCTCCGCCGGTCCTGCGGGCACGGGATCTGCGGCTCCGACGCCATGGTCATCAACGGCGTCAACCGGCTGGCCTGCAAGGTGCTCTGCAAGTCCCTGAGCCAGCCCGTGACCGTCGAGCCGATCCGGGGGCTCAAGGTCGAGAAGGACCTCATCGTGGACATGGAGCCCTTCTTCGCCGGCTACCGCAAGGTCCTGCCCTGGCTGATCCCCAACGAGGGCAAGGATGCGCCGGGGGGCCGGGAGCGGCTCCAGTCGCCCGAGGAACGTGCCCGCTACGACGACACCACGAAGTGCATCCTCTGCGCCGCGTGCACGACCTCGTGCCCGATCTTCTGGGGCGACGACGCCTACGTCGGCCCGGCGGCGATCGTCAATGCCCACCGCTTCCTGTTCGACTCCCGTGACGACGGGTCCGCCGAGCGCCTCGATGTCCTGAGCGCCCGGGAGGGGGCCTTCCGGTGCCGGACGACGTTCAACTGCACAGACGCCTGCCCCCGCGGCATCAAGGTGACCGAGGCGATCCAGCAAGTGAAGCGGACGATCCTCTACAAGAAGGTCTGAGCCGACCGTAGTCTCCGTCAAAAGGATCGCTCTGCAGTCTTTTTGACGGAAACTATGCCTTGATGCCCGGGCACAGGTAGAGGCGGAGGCTGTGATCAGCGGCGGCGTCGACGGCGTCGGGCCGGCGGTGGCGCTGGGGGCCGGATTTTCGCCCGGATCTCGGTAGGCTTG
>DASPZW010000281.1:0-5735 GCA_035636055.1 Actinomycetota bacterium | reverse complement strand
ACCTCGCCATCGACCCCTCCCGGCGGCGGGTGCAGCAGGCCGGCCAGGACGTGGCCCTCACGCCGCTGGAGTTCGAGATCCTCCTCGCACTCGCCCAGGCCCCCGGGGTCGTGTTCGCCAGGGAGCAGCTCATGGAGCGGGTCTGGGGCTACCGGGACCACGCCGGCGGGAGGGTCGTGGACTCGCACGTGGCGAGGATCCGTCGCAAGCTCAGGGACGAGGCTGCGGAGCCGCGCTACATCAGGACCGTCCACTGGGTCGGCTACACCTTCCGCGAAGCCGACGCCACGTGAAGCGACTCGCCGAGGTGCGCCGCCTGGCGGACGTGCGGCCGCTCGACCGCCTGTCCTCGATCCGGGTCAAGCTGGGGTCGGTCACGGTTCTCGCCGTGGTCGTCACCATCGGGACGCTCTACGTCCTCATCGGTTTCGCGCTCCGCAACTCCGAGCGGGAGGTGGCCTTCCGCCAGTCCCTCCGCTCGGCACGGGACCTCGCCGCCCTCGCCTTCGACCCCGCGGGCAACCGCTCGCCGGCGCTCCCCGAGGCGGCGGGCCGGGCGGGGCGCTTCGCCCTGGTCGTCGATGCCAGGGGCGACGTCCTCCAGTCGAGCATGCCGGTTCCCCCCACCGTCTCGAAGGCCCTCGCCGGGTCGGTCGACACCGGTGTGGTCGAGGGCCTCGAGTATGTCGGGGTGCCGGTGGTGCGCAGCAGCGTGGTCGACGGGGCCGTCTACATCGGGAGCCCGACCGGCAACGGCGTCAGCGCCCTCTCGGCGACGGCCGACCTCCTGCGAGGGTTCTGGTGGCAGCTCCTGGTGGCGGGCGCGGTTGCGGCGGCGGTCGCCCTGATCATCGCCCGGTTCCTCGCCCGCGGGATGACGACGCCGCTGCGGGAGATGGCCTCGGCCGCCCGCCGGATGTCGCAGGGCGACTACCGGGACCGGGTCGCCGGCAACTCCCGCGACGAGGTGGGCCAGCTCGCGACCGCCTTCAACCGGATGGCCGCCCAGCTGGAGGGCGTCGAGATGAGCCGCCGGGAGCTGGTCGGCAACGTGTCCCACGAGCTCAAGACGCCGATCTCCGCCCTGCAGGCGCACCTGGAGAACCTGCTCGACGGGGTGGAGGAGCCGAACCCCGAGGTGCTTGCCGTGATGCTCGCCCAGTGCGAGCGGCTTGCCCGCCTCGTGGATCAGCTGCTCGACCTCTCCCGCCTGGAATCCGGGGACGTCCCCCTCGAACTCGAGCCGGTCCTGCTCGGCGACCTCGTCGACCAGGTCGTCGCCGAGGTCGGCGTGTCCCGGGCCGACCGTTCGGTGCAGGTGGTCAACGAGGTCGGCGCCGGCCTCCCGCCGCTGCGGGCCGACCGGGAGCGGCTACACCAGGTCCTCTACAACCTGCTCGACAACGCGTTCCGCTTCACCCCGGCGGGCGGGACGGTGACCGTCGGTGCCCATGGCGAGAACGGCTCCTGCTTGATCTCGGTCGAGGACACGGGCGCCGGGATCCCTGAGGAGCACATCAACCGGGTCTTCGAGCGCTTCTATCGCGTCGACAGTTCCCGGTCGCGCAGCGACGGGGGCACCGGCATCGGCCTCGCGATCGCGCGCTCGGTCGTCGAGGCCCACGGGGGCCGGATCTGGGCAGAGCCCGGTGTCCACGGCGGGTCCACGTTCCGGTTCATGGTCCCGCTCTGGGCACCGGAGGCGGACCCGGTCACCTCTTCGCAACCTGGCATGCTGCAGCACGTCAACGGAGGGACAGTGCAATGAGATCGCTTACCACCAACCTGCAGGTCGTTCCGTCCTGCCGGCACGACGTCATCGACGTGACGGAGGACCTCGAGCGCGCCGTCAAGGACTCCGGCGTCACGGACGGTTGCATCGTGGCGTTCTGCGCCCACACCACCGCCACGCTTGTCCTGGGGGAGTGGGAGGACGGCCTGCTCGAGGACTTCCGCCGGCGCCTGCTGGACCTCGCCCCTCCGGACGTCTACTACGCCCACGACGACCTCACGCGCCGGACCCAGAACATCGGGGACTGGGAGGAGCCGGTCAACGGGCACTCCCACATCGCCCAGATGATCATGGGCGGCTCGTCGCACACGATCCCCGTGGGGGCCGGGCGGCCGCTGCTGGGCCGCTGGCAGCGCCTCCTCCTCGTCGAACTCGACGGGGCCAGACCCCGGGACCTCGTCTTCCACTGCTTCGGGGCCTAGGGCCCCCGGGCCTGAGCCGACCGGTAGCCTCCCAGTAGCCTCCCGGTAGGAGAAGTTCGGGAGTCTTCCGTTCGCTGCGAACGAATTTGCACCAAACCTCTCCGGGCTCCTGCTGCGGTGATGTCCGGCTGCTCCTGGAACTCAGCCTGCGGCACCTCGGCCACGCCGGGGCGTTGGGGGCGTCGTAGTGGCGACGGTGCCTCCCGCTGGTCACCCCGGAGCAGGCGCGGCTGCTGCGCGGGCGAGGCAGCTGGCCTGGGCCGCCAACGGCCGGCACCCCATCGAGTTCGCCATCGCCGTGGCGGCGGGCCTGGCGGCCTTCTCGACGGCGCTCGTGGGCTTCGGGGCGGACTCCCTCATCGAGGCCCTGGCGGGCTTCATCGTCATCTGGCGGTTCACCGGGCTCCGCAGCGAGCCGCACCGGGCAGAGGCGCGCTGAGGCAAGGGCTCAGTAGACCGGATGCCCGGTGATAGGGTCCGGCGTCGTGGCGACGTATCTGGACCGGATCCTCGAGCGAACCCGGCTGCGGGTCGAGTTGGCGCGCCGGGAGCGCCGCTTCGAGGACCTCGACCGGGAGGCCCGTAACGCCGGCCCGGTGCGGGACTTCGCCGGAGCCATCCGGGCACCCGGCATGTCGCTCATCGCCGAGGTGAAGCGGCGCTCGCCGTCGAAGGGGGTCATCCGGTCGGACATCGACCCCGCCGAGGTCGCCGATGCCTACGAGCGCGGCGGCGCCCGGGCGCTCAGTGTCCTCACGGAGCCCGAGTTCTTCGCCGGCTCTCTCGACGACCTCGCAAGGGCCCGGGACGCGACGAAGCTGCCCACCCTCCGTAAGGACTTCGTCATCGACCCCTACCAGGTCGTCGAGGCGAGCATCGCCGGTGCCGACGCGCTGCTGCTCATCGTCGCCGCCCTTCCCGATGCGGGGTTGTTCGCCGAACTGGCGGCCGCCGCCGCCCACCACGGCCTGGCGGTCCTGGTCGAGGTGCACGCGGACCGGGAGCTGGACCCGGCCTTCGAGATCGACCCCGAGCTGCTCGGCGTCAACCAGCGCGACCTCGGGACGTTCGAGGTGGACAAGGGCCTCGCCGTCCGGCTTCGCCACTACCTGCCGGACGGGGTCGCCATGGTCGCCGAGAGCGGCATCGCCACCCGGGCCGATGTCGAGGAGCTGGAGGAGGCGGGCGTCGACGGCATGCTCGTCGGCGAGACGCTGATGCGGGCCGGCGACCCCGCCAGGGCTGCCCGGGAGCTGCTCGGCACGCCCCACCAGGAATCAGACGGGGAATCAGACGGGGAATCGGGCGAGGGCGAGGACCCGGACTAGACTCTCCTGCGATGCCGCCCTCCTCGCCCCTCGCCGCTGCCGCCGTCCCCGATGCCCGCGGGTGGTTCGGCGACTACGGGGGCCGGTTCGCCCCCGAGGTGCTCACCGGGGTCCTGGAGGAGCTGGACCGGGCCCGCACCGAGGCCCTGGCCGACCAGGCCTTCGCCGACGAGTTCCACTCCCTGCTCAAGGAGGTGGCCGGACGCCCGACCCCGCTGTACCACGCCCGGCGGCTCACCGCCGAGTTCGGTGGTGCCGACATCTGGCTGAAGCGGGAGGATGCCGCCTTCACGGGGTCCCACAAGATCAACAACACGCTGGGCCAGCTCCTGCTGGCGAGGCGGATGGGCAAGCGCCGGGTGATCGCGGAGACCGGGGCCGGCCAGCACGGGGTGGCGACCGCCACCGCCGCCGCCTGGTTCGGTGTTCCCTGCGTCGTCTACATGGGCCTGGAGGACACCCGCCGCCAGGCCCTCAACGTCGCCCGGATGAAGCTGCTCGGGGCGGAGGTGCGCCCCGTGGCGGCGGGGTCCCGGACCCTCAAGGACGCCATCAACGAGGCGTTCCGCGACTGGGTCGAGAACGTCGAGACCACCCACTACGTCATCGGCTCCGTCGTCGGCCCCCACCCGTTCCCCAGCCTGGTGGCCGAATTCCAGCGGGTGATCGGCGACGAGGCGAAGAGCCAGTTCAACCGCGCGACCGGGACCATCCCCGACGCCGTCGTGGCCTGTGTCGGCGGGGGCTCGAACGCCATCGGCATCTTCCGGGCCTTCGTCGAGGACGAGGTCCGCCTGTACGGGGTGGAGGCGGCCGGCGACGGCCTGCAGACCCTACGGCATGCGGCGACGTTGTCGCGTGGCCAGCCGGGGGTCCTGCACGGCGCGAGGTCCTACCTGCTGCAGGACGCCTCGGGCCAGGTGCAGGAGGCCCATTCGATCTCGGCAGGTCTCGACTATCCCGGTGTGGGTCCCGAGCACTCGTGGCTCAAGGACTCGGGCCGGGTCCGCTACCTGTCCGCCACGGACGCCGAGGCCCTGGAGGCGTTCAGCCTGCTGTCGCGCACCGAGGGGATCATCCCGGCCCTCGAGTCGTCGCACGCCCTCGCCCGGGCGAAGGACCTGGCACGGGAGCTGGGGCCGGGCACCAACGTCCTGGTGAACCTCTCGGGACGCGGCGACAAGGACGTCGAGATCGCTGCCCAGGCCATGGGCCTGTGACCGCCGTTTCCATTTGATGGGGCTTTGATGGGGCGGCGCTAGATGGGAACCCGTCCCCCCGCCGCGCGGGAGACCGAGCTGGAACGGCGCCTGCAGGAGGCCCACACCGGCGACCGCAAGCTCTTCGTCCCCTACCTGACCGCGGGGCTCCCGTCGCCCCAGCGCTTCGTCGACCTCGTGGCGGAACTGGGGACCTGTGCGGATGCCATCGAGATCGGCATCCCCTTCTCGGACCCCATCATGGACGGCCCGGTGATCCAGGCCGCGTCGACCAGGGCACTCCAGAGCGGCATCTCCGTGAACCGCTGCTTCGACCTCATCCGGGACGCCCGCCGCTACGCCAAGGTCCCCCTCGTCGCCATGACCTACTACAACGTGGTCCACCGGATGGGCGCCGCCACCTTCGCGGAGGCGCTCCGCCAGGCCGGCGCCACCGGGATGATCGTCCCCGACCTGCCCTTCGAGGAGTCGGCGGAGCTGCGGGCGGCGCTCGCGGAGCGGGGCATGGCGCTCGTCCAGATGATCGCCCCGACGACGCCCCTGGAGCGGGCGGCGGTGCTGGCCCGTGGGTCGGGCGGCTTCGTGTACGCGGTGTCCCGCCTCGGCGTCACGGGGGAGCAGGCGACCCTGGGGGGCGCGGCCCTCGCCGTGGTCGTGCGCATCCGGCCGCACACCCGGCTGCCGGTGCTGCTCGGCATCGGGATCTCCAACGGGGAGCAGGCGGCGGCGGCTGCCAAGGTGTCGGATGGGGTCATCATCGGCAGCGCCATCGTGAAGCGGGTACTCGACGGCGATCCGGACGGGGCTGCGGCGTTGGCCCGTGAGATCCGGCGAGCCCTGGACAACTAGCGCAGGCGAGAAAGGGGACAAGGTTGGCGGGGTGGGGCGACGATCCGGTCCTGGAGGAGCTGCGGACGCTCATCGAGGACGGGTGGGAGGTTGTGAGCATCGAGGAGGACGTCGACACGGACGA
>DASPZW010000280.1:0-11470 GCA_035636055.1 Actinomycetota bacterium | reverse complement strand
TCCTCGCCATGGATCCCCCGCCCAGCGCGGGGGCGGAGGCGCTGCGCGACGAGAAGGCGAGGGTGCTGAAGGCGATGCGCCCGGCGAACCCGCACCACATGGTCCGCGGGCAGTACGAGGGGTACCTGGAGGAGCCGGGGGTCGCCCCCGACTCGACGACGGAGACCTTCGCCGCGGTCCGCCTGGACATCGAGAGCTGGCGCTGGGCGGGCGTGCCGTTCTACGTCCGGGCCGGGAAGGCCCTGGCCACCACGGCCCTCGAGGCGGTCGTGGAGTTCCAGGCTCCACCGCGGCTGCTGTTCAGCTCGACGGACCACCGGCCCCATCCCAACCGGTTCGTCTTCCGCCTCGGCCCCCATGACGGCGTCACCTTGAGCCTCCAGGCCAAGGAGCCGGGCGAGGCCCTCGTCAGCCATCCGGTGGACCTCGACGTCGACTACGAGCGGGTGTTCGGCCACCGCCACGAGGCCTACGAGCGCCTCATCGCCGACGCCATCGAGGGCAACGCCAGCCGCTTCGCCCGGCAGGACGCCGTCGAGTCGGCCTGGGAGATCGTCCAGCCCCTGCTCGACGACCCCGGCCCGGTCCACCCCTATCCCCGCGGGAGCTGGGGGCCGCCGGAAGCCGACAAGGTCGTCGGGCGCAAAGGGTGGCACAACCCGGCGTCATGAACGAGACCCCGGGGGAGGCTGCGGCGATCCTGGCGCAAGGGTCTGCGGCGCTCGAGTCCCTCTTCGGCCGGCTCACCCCCGAGATGGCCGAGGCTCGGGGCACGATCGGTGGGGGCGCCTGGTCCGCCCGGGACCTCGCCGGCCACATCGAGACCTGGGAACAGGTTGCCCTCCGGACGATCGAGGAGCTCCGTGCGGGGCGACGGCCGAGCATCCGGGAGACCGTCACCGATGCGGCTTCGATGGACCGCTTCAACGCCGCGGAGGTCGAGCGCAAGGCGGGCCGGGGCTGGGAGGACACCCTCGCCGGCTTCCGGGAGGTCAACGCCACCCTGGTCGGGACGGTCCGTGCCGTCACCGACGGCGAGTGGGCGGCCGTCCCGGCAGGCCAGCAGGACGACGCCAGGACCCTGGGCGAGCACGTGGGCTCCGCGACCGGCATGCCGAAGGGCCCGTTCCGCCACGCCTGGGCGCACCTCGGCGACCTGGAAGCGTTCGTGCATCGCAACCCTTGACAGTCCCCGACGCGGAAACTAGCCTCGGGCCGGGCGAGCCAGGTTGGATCGGGCGCTCCAGGCCGCCCAAGGTCCGCCGCTCCCATCAAGAGTCTGGGGCGAGAGTTGGTGGGAAAGGAGCAAGGGGGGGAGCCGTCGAAGGCCGCCCCGCCCGAGGTCTGGCCCTACCACGTCGCGCGGCCGCGGACGAGCCGCCAGCAGGCGAAGGCACCCCCCAAACCCTGCGAACCCCCGGAGGGAACCCCCAAGCATCCGTGGGGCATCTGCCTGTCCGGCGGCGGGGTCCGGTCGGCTTCGTTCTGCCTCGGGGCACTGCAGGCGATGCAGCGACGGTTCATGCTGCTCGGCCCTCCCGAGGACCGGGCCACCTACCTGTCGGCCGTGTCCGGCGGTTCCTACATCGCCGGGGCCTACTCCCTCCTCGCACGCCAGCTCCAGCCCGACACGTCAGACGACCCGTTGATCCCGGCTCCCCCGATCGTTGACGTCCCTCCCTACGATCGAGCTCTCCAGCTTCTCCCCGACAAGGACCCCCAGCGGGTCCTTGAGGCACCGGATCAGATCCCTGCCGAGCAGACCGGCCGGCCCGTCACGCCGGAGGAGTGCTACCTGCGGGACCACACGCTGTACCTCCCCCGCGGACCGGGCGGGGCGCCGGGGGCGATGTGGCACCTCACGCTCGGCATCCTGTGGAACCTGATCGTCCTCAACCTTTCGATCTTCGTGGTGGCCACGGTCGGCGGTTGGCTGGCGCAGTGGGCGTACCGGGGGTACCCCACCCTGTTCCGCTTCGGGTCGGTCCCCCCCGCCATCCACACGCCCGGACGCGACTGGCTGATCCTGATCGCCCTGGGCGGCGGGGCGCTGCTGTTCGGCCTGTTCGCCCTGATGGGCCCGTACAAACGGGGGGCGGCCGCTGTGGAGAGAATCTCCCGGATCCTCCTGCTGTTCGCCGGGGCCTGGTTTGCGGTGATCGGCCTGCCCTACGCGGTGGCGGCCCTCCGCTGGGTCTTCGGGACGTACTCGGCGGTCCCGGCCGGGACTGCCGCCGTCACGAGCACGGTGACCAGCACGGCGGTCAGCACCGTCACGAGCACCGTGACCTCCACGGTCGGGGCCGGGGCGACGAGCACCGTCGCCGCCACCGTCGGCCAGACGGCGCACCGGGTGGGCGCCGTGGCGGGCGCGGGAGGGATCCTGAGCCTCGGCACCGCGATGGCGATGGCGAGGCGGCTGTGGGCCCCCAAGGTGCGCAGTGGCGCCGGCAGCAAGGCCTGGGCCTTTGTCAACAAGCACCGGTCGGCCTCGCTGAACCTCGCGGCGTCGATCGCCGGGCCGCTCATGATCCTCGGCGGGTTCCTCGTTGCCGCCCTGGCCGCGGCGGGGTCGGCGGCCGCAGGCGGCCACAAGATGCAGGTGCACGTCATGGTGTGGGCGGGCGGCGTGATCGTCCTGGCGGTGCTCTGGTTCCTGGCCGACCTGAACGCGTGGTCGCCGCACAGCTACTACTACCAGCGGCTCGCCTCGGTGTTCGCCGTCGGCCGGCAGATGGTCGGCACGCCGGATCCGCGCCTCCACGGCTCCTTCGACGACTCGGGCATCGTCCACTGGCCAGACGCTGACGGGGAGGCCGTGGCAGCCCTGCCGTGGCGCCTCGACGCCGCGGAGGTTGCGCTCTCGGACTTCCAGGCCGAGCACTTCCCCGAGGTGCTGATCTGCGCCTGCGCGACGGTCAGCGACTACGGGTCCGTCCCCACCGGCTTCAACGCCACCTCGTTCGTCTTCTCCCAGCGCCTCGTCGGCGGCCCGATGGTCGGGGCGGTGCCGACGTCCAGGTACCTGGCGGCCCTGGGGGCCGGCAACGCCATCAACCTCCCCGAGGCGGTCAGCATCGCTGGCGCGGCCGTCGCCCCCGAGATGGGGAAGATGACGCGCAAGCCCCTGCGGTTCTTCCTGACGATGGCGAACCTCCGCCTCGGCGTGTGGATCATCAATCCCCGGCACATCGACCCGTCCAACCCGGGAAGGCGCCAGCCCCGCATCCCGAGGTTCCCGTACCTGTTCAGGGAGATGATGGGCAGCAACCACCTCGACGCCCCGTACCTGTACGTGAGCGACGGGGGCCACTACGAGAACCTGGGCCTCGTAGAGCAACTCCGGCGACGCTGCGAGTGGGTCTTCTGCATCGATGCAGCCGGGGACTCGGTCACGACCTTCCACACCCTGGGCGAGGCCATCGCCCTGGCCCGGGCCGAGCTCGGGGTGGACGTGCGCATCATGCCGGAGACCGACATGGCCCCTGCCCCCGATGAGGAACAGCACCCCGGCGGCCCTGACCACAAGCCCTGGGTGACCAAGGCCTACTGCTGCGGGACCATCCACTACCCGGACCGGACGGAGCCGGGCCACCTCGTCTACATCAAGGCCGGCGTCCCCGCCGATGGCCCGTGGGACGTCAAGAACTATGCGGAGGAACACACCCTGTTCCCCACCGACCCCACGAGCGACCAGCTCTTCGACGCCGAGCGGGTCGAGGCCTACCGTGCCCTCGGCGAGTTCGTCACCGAGGGCGCCGTGACCGCCTGCTGGCCGGCGTTCTCGGCCTGGAAGGCCGCCCGCCCCTGACTGACGGTGATCTGGGGATTAGCGTCTCCAGGCTCGGGCTGGATACGCAGGAGGCGGCGATCGGGCGTGGGGCCGAACCGCGTGGGCATTGCGTCAGGCGGGCTCCAGCCCCATGGCGGCCCGGCTGATCGCCGCCCACTGGTCCTCGGTCATCGCAGCCGCAGCCTGGACGGAGAGCTGCGCGTCCGCTCCCACCGGGACATGGAGGGGGCTGGACGGGTCCTCCACGGCGGCAACGATCGCTGCTGCCACGTCCCGGGGGTCGCCGCCCGACTCGACGTTGGTGTGGAAAAAGGCTGCCACCGACCGCTCCAGATCCCGGTAGGGCGAGGTCTCCGGCAGCGGGCGTGCCTTGCGGACGACCGCGGTGGCGAAGAACCCCGGCTCGATGCAGACGACGCGGATACCGAAGGGGCGGACCTCCTCGGCAAGGGAGTCCGAGAGGGAGCTGACCGCATGCTTGCTCGCCGAGTAGGCCCAGTTGGCCGGCACGCCGGGCAGGCGGCCTGCCACCGACGAGACGTTGACGACGACGCCCGCGCCCTGCTCCCGCATGCCGGGGAGGACGGCCTGCAGCATGCGAACGGCGCCGAAGAGGTTCGTCTCGAAGACCGACCGTGCCTCGTCGACGCCCAGCACCTCCACGGCCCCCATGTGGGCGACGCCGGCGTTGTTGACCAGGACGTCGATCCGGCCCTCCGAGTCGAGGATCCGCCGCACCGCAGCGCCGACCGAGGCTCCGTCGGTCACGTCCAGGTCCATCGTCGTGACCTCGAGCTGCTCGGCCCCGGCGCCGGCCAGGAGGTCGCCACCCTTGGCCGGGTCCCGCATGGTGGCGTAGACGCGGTCGCCCCGCCGAGCGAAGGCGAGGGCGGTGGCCAGGCCGAACCCGCTGCTGCACCCTGTGATCACCACGACCGCCATAGCGCACCTCCCTTAGGGCCAGGGCACAGGTCCACAGCCGCGGTCTCCAGTCTATGAGCGCTATCTTGGAGGCACATGCGCACAACCCCCCGGCGCCCCCTCGCCTCCCTGCTGCTGGGGGCCGCCCTGCTCGCCACGGCCTGCACCACCCACAAGCATGTGGCCGCACCTTCCCCGGGGACGTCCGGCCAGTCCGGCCCGACGGCAACCGCCAGCGACACGGCGTCCCCCTCGGCGACCACCTCGAGCGCGTCCCCGAGCGTCACCCCGAGCACGGCCCCGTCGTCACCGGGGTCGTCGGCTGCCACGCCCGCCCCGCCTTCGCTGTCCTGGCATTCCTGCTCGCCCGGCGCGTTCCAGTGCACCACGCTCGCCGTCCCGCTCGACTGGTCCCACGCCGCCGGCGGCGCCACCGTCCGCCTCTCGCTCATCCGCCTGCCTGCGTCCGGAGCGAAGAGCCAGCGCATCGGGTCCCTCCTCGTGAACCCAGGGGGCCCGGGTGCCTCCGCCGTCGACTTCGCCCGGCAGATCCCCCAGGTGCTGCCGGACTCGATCCTGCGACGCTTCGACATCGTGGCCTTCGACCCCCGAGGTATGGGCGGGAGCTCGCCGCTCGCCTGCGAGAACGGTCCGGGCCTCGACGCCTTTCTCGCCACCAACCCCAATCCCCAGACCCCCGCCGAGATCCAGGCCGTGATCGCGGCGGACCAGCAGTTCGCCGCCGGCTGCGCCAAGCAGTACGGGACGAACTTCCTCGCCCACATCGACACCCAGACCGCCGCCCGGGACATGGACTACATCCGGGCCGCCCTCGGCGAGGACAAGCTGACCTACGTCGGGTACTCCTACGGGACGTTCCTTGGCGCCCAGTACGCCGACCTCTTCCCCAACCGGGTCCGGGCGTTCGTCCTGGACGGTGCCGTCGACCCCAGCCTCGTCGGGCTGCAGTTCGACGTGGCGCAGGCTGTGGGCTTCGACAAGGAACTCGGCGACTTCTTCAACGCCTGCGTCGTGGGCTGCCCCTTCTACTCGGGCGGCGACCCCAAGGGGGCGTTCATGTCGCTGATGAGCCAAGTCGCCGCCCAGCCCCTCCAGGTGGGGAACCGGCAGCTCACCCTCGCCCTGTTCCTCAACGGCGTCGCCGACGCCCTCTACACGCCGAGCACCTGGCCCGACCTGCAGACGGCGCTGGCGGCGGCGGCCCAGGGCAACGGGTCCAGGTTGCTGGCCCTCTCCGACAGCCTGACCGACCGGCGCCCGGACGGCAGCTACGACGCCCTGACGTCCGCACTCTCGGCGGTGAACTGCGTGGACAGCGTCTACCCGACCGACGTCAACACCTACAAGGCCGAGGCCGCCAAAGCGGCCCAATCGGCTCCCGTCTTCGGGGCGGCGATCGTCTGGGGGAGCCTCGTCTGCGCCTACTGGCCGGTGCCGGCGTCCATCCACCCCGGGCCCGTGCACGCCACCGGGGCCCCGCCGATCCTGGTGATCGGCACGACCGCGGATCCCGCCACGCCGTATCAGTGGGCGGAGGCCCTCGCCTCGCAGCTGTCCTCCGGTGTGCTCCTCACCCATGTCGGGGAGGGCCACACCTCCCTCGGCCAGGGCAGCGGGTGCGTGGACAACGTCGTCGTGACCTACCTGCTCGACCTGACGCCCCCGGCGAAGGGCTCGGTCTGCAGCAACGGCAACGGCCCGCCGTCCCAGTCCCCCAGCGGCGGCACGGTGGCCTACCGGCCGTAGGGCGGATAGCCCGGTCTCAGGGGTCTGCGGCCCCGTCAGTGCGGCGGCTCGTACTCCTCGTCGGTCACCGCCCGGTCGTCGCCCCACTCGGTCTTGCCGCCGGGGTTGGTGGCGATGTGGATCATGTAGCCGTCCGGCCCGGCCCCGTGCCAGTGCCATTGGTTCGGCGGCGTGTAGACCACGTCGCCCGGACCGACCTCGACCACCGGTTCGCCCTCGGCCCCCATCCGCGCGGTGCCCGCCAGGACGAAGAGGGACTGGCCCCCGGGATGCGTGTGCCAGTTCGTGCGGGAGCCGGGCTCGAAGAAGACCCGGTACATGCGCATGCCGGTCTCACCTGGCTCGTCGAGCAGCGGGTCCAGCCAGACCCTGCCCGTGAAGTGGCCTCCACCGAACTGCGAGGTGACGTCCTTTGCCGAGTGCACGTCCAAGGCAACCTCCAGTCTCGTCGAACGAGTTGCACTAGTTGAAGCGCGATCGGAGCCGGTGGGCGGCTGCCCGCAGCTCGTCCGCCGTGGATGGATCTCCCGGCGCCCCGTTCTCGAGTTCCCGGGCGGCGTCGAGGAATCTTCCCTGGAACTCGAGGGCAGATGCCAGCGCCAGGACCTCGGGCGCTGCGGCGTCGGGCAGCACGAGGCGCATCCTGGCGACCCACTCCAGGTCCGGCCCCGAATGCCGGAGGTCGTAGACGACCTGCAGGTTCGCCAGCATCCGGCTGAGTACGGCGTAGGGGCCCACGACCGGGAGCAGGTGCGGCCCGAACGCCACCTCCCCGTTGCCCGTGGCCTCGCGGAAGCGGGCCTCGCAGCCCGCCAGGTCGAGGAGCGGGCCGCCGGCGAAGGCGTCGAGCCAGACACGCTCCCCCGGCACCCCGACGAGGAAGTGCCCGGGCATCCCGACGGCCTCCAGGGGGATGCCGGCCCGGCGGCCGATCTCGATGACCAGCAGGGACAAGGTGATGGGGATCCCTACACGGCGGGCGATCACCCGGTGCAGGAAGGAGTTCTCGGGGTCGTAGTAGGTACGGGTGTCGCCCCGGAAGCCGAGCTCGTCGAAGACGCGGTGCCGCAGGGCGTCGAGATCGGCGAGCCCGGCTGCGAGCCCGTCCAGATCGGCGAGCCACCGGGACGGCTGGACGCCGGGATCGCCGGCTGCCCCGATGACCAGTGCCGCCTCCGCCAGGTCGATGTCCGCCTCGGGGAGGGCCGCCAGCTCGGCGAACCTCGACAGCGCCTCCATGCGGGATCCCACGGTCGCATAGTATGAGGCCTCCGGACTCCTCTTCTGGGACCTCAGCAGTGATGGACGAATCGATGCAGGACCCCGGCGCCCTGACCACGGCCGGCGCCGGTACCCCCGAGGTTCCCGAGGGGAGCGAGCTCGTCCACAACATCGGCAAGCTCCTGCGGGTCGGGGGCATGCTGCGGGAGATGCTCGACGAGACCCGACGGGAGTCCCTCGATGCGGAGGCAAGGCGCCTGGCGGTCGACCTCCTCGCCCGGGCCATCACCGAGCTGAAGGGGGCTATCTCCCCCGACCTCCAGACGGAGCTGGACCGCATCCACCTCGGGTTCGCGAGCGACGCCCCCACCCAGTCCGAGCTGCGCCTGACCGAGGCCCAGCTCGTTGGCTGGTTCGAGGGCCTGTTCCACGGCATGCAGGCGACCCTCATGGGCCAGCAGATGCAGGGCCCCGGGCAGGTGCCCCACCCGATGCGCCGGCCCGGACCCCCGCCACCCGATCAACGGGCGCCCGGGCAGTACCTCTGACGTGGGCGCTCCGGAGCTCGCCCAGCGCAGGTGCGAGGCCTGCGGTCCCGGCACCCCGGCCCTCTCCGAGGAGGAAGCGGCCGACCTGCACCGGCGCATCGACGCCGCGTGGAGCCGGGAGGGCAACCACGTGATCCGCCGGCGCTTCGGCTTCGGCAACTTCCGGGACGCGTTCGGCTTCGCAACCCGGGTGGCGCTCCTCGCCGAGGGCGAGGGCCATCATCCCGACGTCGACGTCGGTTGGGGGCGGGTCGTGCTGACGCTCACCACCCACGCGGCGGGCGGTCTGACGCCCAACGACTTCATCATGGCGGCCAAGATCGACCAGCTCAGCGAGGGCCTGGGCCTAAAGGTTCAGCGACGAGAATAGGCCGCAACCATTGAGGAGCGGCCGTACGGCCACCTCGGCGGCCGGTTCTCAGGCCCGGGGCCTCGAAGAAGGTCCGTCACCCTCGGTGGTCGACCCAAGGGCCGGATGGGCCTGCGATGACCGACATGTCCGGGTTCCCGAAGGGGGTGACGATCGAGTGGCTGTTTGACCGCGCATACCGCGGTCAAACAGAATCTCGTTTTCGAGCCTTCCCCCCTCGGGGCAAAGACGGCCACTCAGAGTGACGACGGCGTCAGACGGCGAAGCGGAAATGGCAGACGTCGCCCTCGACCATCCCGTAGTCCTTGCCCTCCAGCCGCAGGACGCCCTTCGCTTTGGCGTTGTTCCACGAGCCCGCGGCGACGAGGGCGTCGTAGCCGATGATCTCCGCCCGGATGAACCCTCGCTGGATGTCCGAGTGGATGACACCCGCGGCCTCGGGCGCCGTCGCCCCCCGGCGCACCTCCCAGGCGCGGGACTCGGTGTCGCCGGCGGTGAAGAAGGTGATGAGGTCGAGGAGCCGGTAGACGGCGTCGATGACCTTGCCCAGGACGGGCTCCTCGATGCCGTAGGCCCCCAGCAACTCCTTCGCTTCGCCCGGCCCCAGACCCCCGACCTCCGCCTCGAGGGCGGCGCTGGCCGAGAACGAGGGTAGGTCCACGGCCGGAGGGTCGGCGGCGAGGCCCTCCTCGTCGACGTTGAAGACCACCACCACCGGCTTGAGGGTGATCGCCGCCATGGAGGCGAAGGCCTTCAGCTCCTCTGGTTCCCAGGTTCCCGAGCGCAGCGGGTGGCCGGCCTCCAAATGCGCCAGGGCCTTCTCCAGGGCCGGGACCTCGTGCCGGGAGGCGGGGTCCTTGCGGGCACGCTCGATGCGGTTCTCGAACGGGCCGAGGTCGGCGAGGATTAGGTCGTCCTGGAATTGGTTGAGGGCTGCCGCGGCGTCCTGGCCGCCGAAGGCCGGGACTACGAGCACCAGCGCGTCCATCCTGCGCAGCTCCCCCATCGCCGCCGCGGCGCTGCGGGCGCCGGCGTGGACATCGACCATCTGGATCTGGATGGGCACCCGCTTGCGGGAGCTCTCCATCTCGACGAGGACGTCGAGCCGGGGGTCGGAGACGTCGACGACTGCGACCTCCCCCCGGGTCTCGCCGCCGGTGACGGCGCGCCACAGCGTGCTCTTGCCACTGCCAGGAGGTCCGGTGATGCCGACTGATTTCACGTCGTCGTGAGCATACTGGGGGCACGAGGGAAGGAGACTCCACGTGCTCGAGATCACCGACGACGCAGTCGCCGTGCTGGAGCGGGCCTACGACGCCGCAGGCCGGTTCAACCCCGGCGTGAAGATCCGCGTGTACCGCAACGGCGACCAGATCCAGCTCGGATTCGCCGACCGGCCCTCCGATGGGGACGACGTCGTCGCCGTCGGCGACATGCTCGTCTTCGTCGAGGGGGGCATCAGCGGGACGCTGGAGGCGCAGCAGCCCCACGACCGCCTGGCGGTCCGGGAGAATGGCTGAACGTGTCACGCTGCGGGAGGCGGTCCCCGAAGAGTACGAGGAACTCGGGCGCCTGACCGTCGACGCCTACGAGGAGTTCGCACAACGGCTTGGCGAGGACTGGGCGGGATACCGCGACGACCTGGCCGACGTCGCCCGGCGGGCCGCCCAGGGCACGCAGCTCCTCGCCGAGGCGGGGGTACGCCCACTCGGGACGGTGACCTACTACTCGCCACGGTCGGCTGCCGACCCCGAAGACTGGTGGCGGTGCCCCCGGGACCACGCCTACCTGCGAGCGCTCGCCGTCCATCCGGGCGTTCGGGGCCAGAGCATCGGGAAGGCGCTGACCCTGGCCACCATCCAGCGCGCGACAGCGGATGGGGCAGCGGGGATCGCCCTGAACACCATGTCATTCATGGCGGCCGCCACCGCGCTTTACGAGGGCCTCGGGTTCCGCAGGACCGGCGGCGAAGTGATGTGGGGCGACCACGGGATGCTGAGCTATGTCCTGGCGATCGACGGTCCTCGTCCTAGCACCTTGCTAGAATCCCAACTATGAGAAACTCGGTCGCCGAACGCCGGAAAGCGCTTGGATTGACTCAGACAGAGCTCGCCCTCGCCAGCCAGCTCTCGCGACCCCTGATCAGCGCGGTGGAGACCGGCCGCCATGTCCCGAGCGTCAAGGCGGCCCTGGCGATCGCCGAGGTCCTCGGGACGACGGTTGAGGACGTCTTCGGGGAGCCCGACGCCGTCGAGAACCACGTGCCCCTCCTTGGAACGCCGCCCTCCGGCAGCGCCCCGGTCGTCGCAGTACGTGTCGGTGAGGTGCTCTCGTACCATCCGCTCGCCGACTTCGGGGCAATCGGGTCGTCATGGGGCAGGGCCGACGGCCTGTTCCGCAACGGCCGCGTCGAGTTGTTCGATGACGCCGACACATCGGGCTTCGCCGTCGCCGGCTGCGAACCCGCGCTGGGCCTCGCCGCGTCCCTCTTGCCCGGGTCCGGTCCCCAGCGGCTCGTCGCCATCCCCGCCTCGAGCGCCGAGGCGATCGAGGCCCTCAACGCCGGCCGCATCCACGCCGCCGTGGTCCACGGGCGGCCCGGCCACCTCCGGCGCAACGCACGGTCGGTCCGGCGGTTCGCCCTGGCGGGATGGAAGGTGGGACTGGCCTCCAGGATCGGACTGCCCTCGGAGCTGGAGCAGCTCGCCCGGGGCAAGCTGAAGGCCGCCCGGCGCGATGCGGGGGCCGAGTCCCAGCGGGCACTCGAGCGGGCGCTCGCTCCCTACGGCGGGGCTGCGAAGCTGGCCGGCGCTCCCGCCTCGGGCCACCTCGACGCCGCGCGGCGGGTCG
>DASPZW010000279.1:0-9970 GCA_035636055.1 Actinomycetota bacterium | reverse complement strand
GAGATCGCGGTGGGTGTGCTGGCAGAGCTTGTCCAGTTCAACGCCGCGCGGAAGCCGTCGGTCGTTGCGGAGACGGTTCCGCAGGCTCCCGTGCAGGCCACATCCACGACTCCCGAACCCGCCCCCGCAGGCGACTCGGTCCCCCTCGTCGATTCGCCGGTGGACGCCGTCGACCCGGTCTGCGAGATGCTCGTCGATGTCGCCACTGCCCGGTTCGTCTCGGAGCACGAGGGCCAGACGTACTACTTCTGCTGCCCCGCCTGCAAGAAGAAGTTCGAGGCCGACCCCGCGAAGTACCTGACGCCGGCGACCGCCTGAGGTACCTGCTGTGAGCAGCGAGATCGCCGACGTCCTGGAAGCCATCGAGACCCTCTCCGATCGCGGGGAGAGGATGGCGCTCGCCACCGTCGTGGCCGTGCGGGGCTCGACGTACCGCCGCCCTGGGGCCCGCCTCCTCGTGCGCGACAGCGGCGAGCTCATTGGCAACATCAGCGGTGGCTGCCTCGAAGGCGATGTGCAGGAACTCGCCAAGGAGGTCATGGGTGGTGGGAAGGCCCGCCTCGTGGACTTCGATCTCACCGCCGACGACGAGGCGGTGTGGGGCTGGGGCCTCGGGTGCAACGGGGCGGTCGAGCTGTTCGTCGAGCCGGCGGAGAAGGCGGTCGAGGTAGCCGGTGACCTCCGGCGGGCGCTCGAGGAAGAGCGCGAAGTCTCGGTGGTCACCGTGATCGAGTCCTCCGTCGACGGGGTCGAGCGCGGGAGCCGGCTCCTCGTCCACCCCGACGGCCGGCGGGAGAAGACCCTCGGCAGCCCCGAGGCCGACGACGCGGCGGCAACCGCCGCCTCCGAAGCGCTCGCCCGGGGCGTGTCGATCAAGCAGGACCTGGACGTCGGCCCCGATGCAGCCCTGGGCGTGGTCACCGCCTTCGTCGAGGTGCTCGAGCCCTCCCCCAGGCTGCTGGTCTGCGGCGCAGGCCACGACGCCATCCCGGTCGTCCGCTTCGCCGCGGCCCTCGGGTGGCGACCGGTGGTCATCGACGACCGCGATCGCTTCCTCACGAAGGAGCGCTTCCCCGAAGCCGAGGGCTTCATCCCTCTCACGCGTCCCGTGGAAGCCGCAAGGCGGGCAGGGGCGGACCGGCGGACGTACGTCGTGATCATGAGTCACAACTACCTGCGGGACAAAGACTACGTCCGCTCGTTCATCGGCACCGACGTCGCCTACATCGGCTCGCTCGGCCCCCGCAAGCGCCTCGACAGCATCCTCGTCGACCTGGCCAAGGAGGGCGTCGAGCCCACCGACGAGGACCTCGAGAAGATCTTCGCCCCCGCCGGCCTCGATGTCGGCGCCGAGGGCCCGGAGGAGGTCGCCTGGGCGATCATGGCCGAGTTGCTCGCCGTCCGCTCCGGGCGCCGAGCCGGCTTCCTCCGTGACCGCAAGGGTCACATCCACCCCCGTGCCGAATCAGCCCCCGACGCTCCGTCGGGAGCATCGGTGGGGGCTGCCTGACTGTCGATTCACGACAGACAACCCCACCTCGCCGTCACAAACTCAACTATCCGGACGCACCTGCGCGCCGGTAAAACGCACGGTCCATCCGGTATTGCAACCTGCCCCTCCGGGGGGGTGTATTGCCTGGTAGTCATGTGGACTTTGTGATTCCGGACCAGATAAGGTTTGTTCCCGCTAACCCAGCGGGGCGTCGCTAGAGGAGGGGATTGGCAGTGCTTATTGAGAACGAGTTCTCGATTCCAGCACCGGTCGACACGGTCTGGAAGTACATGAATGACTTTCCGCGCGTGGCGCGGTGCATGCCCGGCGCCGAGATCGTCTCGGCGACCGACCGCCAGGTGAAGGGCCGCGTCAAGATCAGCATGGGCCCGCTCAAGCTGGCGTTCTCCGGTGTCATCGACATCCTGGAGAAGAACGATGGGGCCCACCGGGTGGTCATGAAGGCCACGGGCTCGGAGGAGAAGGGCAAGGGCCAGGCCTCCGCAACGGTGACGTCGACGATGCAGCAGGCTGGCGGCGGGACCCGGGTGATGCTCTCCCAGGACATCCAGATGACCGGTGCCATCGCCCAGTACGGCCGAGGCATGATGCAGGACGTCATCGGCTCACTCATGAAGCAGTTCGCGAACTGCGCAGCCGGGGAGATCGCCAGGCCCGGGGCCGCCGGCAAGGCCGGCGGTAAGCCCAAGGCCATGAGCGGTTTCTCGCTCATGCTCATCTCCGCCAAGGCCTTCTTCAAGAACATCTTCAAGTTCGGAAAGAAGTAGGGCTGACTAAGTAGGGGTTCCGGAGTCCTCGTGCGTTTATATAGCGTCGGGGCGTCGTACTAGGAGAAGAAGGAGGGTCCATGGGTGGTCCAGGAGGGCTTTTCGCAGCAGGGCTTTTGGTCCTTCTGCTGGTGGCAGCAATCCCGTATCTCGTTTCGTTGCAGCGGGTGATGAGCGCCATCAACAGCATTCGGGGCCATGTCGATGGCATCCTCGAGAACGGCGTCATCCTCACCGGCGAGCTGGACGGGGTGCCGGAGCTGCTCGAGATCACGGACGCCGTGGTCAAGGAGGTCGCCGTCGGCGCAACTCGTTACGCCAACGCCGTCGACCGTGTGGTACGTGGCGGTTAGGAGCAGCCTCTCCTGTCCTGAGGTACCGGTTTCACCAGAGGAAGCAAAACCTTTGATGGAGAGGAGGAAGGCCTAGATGAGCATTTTCGGATGGCTCGACCTGGTTCTGATCGCCGTGGTCGTCATCTCGCTGACCAGCTATCTGTACCGCATCATCGTCCAGCTCAACCACGTGACATTCACCCTGGGCACGATCATCGCCGGTGTGGCGGCGATCGCCAACCAGACCCAGACCGTGCCGCCGGTGGTGAGCAACGTCAACAACAACCTCGCTCCGGTTCGTGCAAAGGCCGATGCCCTTGCGGGCAGGGCCGGAGGGTCACGGCGTGGACACACGTAGAACAGATGGTTTGCAGCGTGTCATGACGTCCGCGGGGACGTTCTCGGGAGAACCAAAGGAGGCACCGGTATGAACGGAAGGAGGTTGAGCGCATGCATCCCATGATCTCCAGCGTGATGGCGAGCGTGGCGCATGCCAATCTCACCGGCTGGTACATCGGTTTTGTCGTGACGACGGTCGCGATTGTCATCGTGGTCATCGAGGTGCAGGCCATCCTGGTCCTCGCCCGCAACATCGGGGTGCAGGCGCAGGAGGCGATTCGAGGTCTGGAAGCATGCTGGACCAACACCGCTCCGCTGTGGGATCTGCAGACCACCATTGACCATGCGTCAACCATCGTCAATGACCTGCTCACCGTTCGAAAGTCTCTCGGGGGGTGATGGGAGGAATATGTTCGCACTCGCAGCTCTTTCGCATCTCCCGGCAGCCTCGTCGGTTTCGGGGTACGCCCCCGAGGAAGTGACCTGGTGGTGGATGTCCGTCGGTCTCGGCCTCGTCGTCGTCCTCGTCGTTATCGGCGTGCTGACGTTGCTTATCCGTCTTGTGCAGGACATTGACCGCGGTGTGGAGGGCGTCGTCGAGACGCTCGGCCAGACCGCCCGCAACACGGGGACGAGCTTCCTCATTGCCGACACCGCCGGTCAGGTCGACGCGGTGCTGGCCGAGGGCCTGAACCACCACCTGTTCCTCACCCGGGTTCTCTCGGGATCTGGCAAGAAGGCGGTGCCGCGCTAATGAGTACACTTCTCGTCGCTTTCGCACTGGTTGACGTCATCCTGCTGGTCGGCGTCCTCCTGATCTACTTGAACTGGGTTGCTGGCCTTCTGCAGAAGATCGACAACGGCCTGGCCACCACGGTGGACCTCGTCGTCCAGATCGTCGGCCACGCCGAGCCCATCATCCCGGGCCTGCAGCAGATCAACCGTACCCTCGGCATCATCTCCGGGGCGCTCCCCCTGCTGTATCGACTTGCCGAGCGGATCGAGGCAGTGAGCCAGGGACGCGTTGCCATCGGATCAAACACCGCAGGCACCGCAAGCGGCACGGGCAACTACACCGGGGCGGCCGGCATCAGGTAGTGGGATTGGCAGCTGATCGTGCAGTGAGTAGTTCCGTTGCAAAGAGGGTCGGTGATTTTGGGGATCCGGCACTCGCAGGAAGGTAGTGATGCGGACGGGATGCGAAGGCGGTGCGGGGACCGCCTTTTCGTCCCGGACGCGGGTTCGCTTTCGTGGTTCGCTTTCGTAGGGGGCGTCACCAGAGTTTCTAGATGGGGCAGGGTCCGGACAAGCTTGGATGGGGCCCGGACCTCTACAAGAGGAAGGTGAAGGGGGTCAACGTTGGAGCGTATGCGCAGGCTCATGAAGACCGAGGGAGGCCAGGGAGCCGTGGGCCTCATCGTGGTCGTCGTGGCAGTGGTTGTGTCGTTCTACCTTCTGTTCAGGACTGTTTCCGTGGCCGACCGGATCAACGCCAAGGCCTCGACGATCCAGTCGGGTGCCACCAGCATCAAGGGTGACACCTCCGTGATCACCCAGCTCACGCACACGAACGACATCGCAAGCTCGATTCTGAAGACCGCAGGAGGCAGCGCACCCGACGGCAGCCAGTCGCTCGTTGCCAAGCTGAACACGATCATCGCCACCGCCAAGTCGATCGACGGATTCGCAGTGTCGGTCAACGGCACGGCGAACGCCATCAACGGCACGGCCCACGCCATCAACGGCACGGCCGCTGCCATCCTCAACACCGCCAACGCCATCAACAGCGATGCCACGGCGATCAAGGCGGGTCTGGACCAGGCGGTCAGCCTGGCAGGCGCTATCAAGGGCGACGCGGACAAGATCAAGGGCGAGGCGCAGTCGATTCGTATCTCCACCTGCCGGATCGACCATGCCGTTGCAAACATGTGCGCGGGCTAGAAGCCGAAGCCCGTTTGCCTAGACGAGACAAGAAGGAGAACTGAGGATGGCGCAGCGTCCAGCAGCATATGCACCGGACATCGCCGCTCCGCTGATGAGCGCGTCCCGGTGGCTGAAAGTGTGGGTCTCCATCGGGGTCCTGGTGGTCCTGGTGGTTATCGGATTCCTGCTTGGCATCATCTCGGCGCTGGAGGCGATCGACAAGTCGCTCGCCACCACGACCGGCAACGTGACGGGCATCAACGGCGACGTGAACCCGCTTCCGGGCCACGTGTCGAACATCAATGGCACCCTGGAGAAGATCGACGCCTCGCTGAAGCCGATTCCGGGCCAGGCCGACTCGATCATCGCCTCGCTGAGCGACATCAACTCGCAGCTGACCACGATCGACCCGTCCCTGAAGGACACCGAAGGCACCCTGGTTACCACCGAGAGCGGCCTGAACGCCATTGAGAGCGTCCTAACCAACATCGAGAGCCCGGTCGCCAAGGGCATCCTGAGCGACGTCAACGCAATCGTCGGCAACTCCGGCGGTGGCCTGATCGCCATCAAGGCGGACCTCGACGACGCAGAGTTCCACCTGAACGACAGCGGCAACATCACGGCACACGCACGTGACATCTGCAACAGCGCAGCTGTCAATCTGCTAGGCGGCTCCCTGCCCTGCGGGACGTAACCCGAACAGCGCCTTCAAGGAGGAAATGCATGAGAGGCTTTCGCGGCGGTGACCGGGGGCAGGCAGGTATCGCCCTCATCATCGTGATCGCCTGGGCGCTGTCTGCGGTGCTGATCCTGACCCGGACGCTGGTGGCTGCACAGGAGATCAACAACAAGGTGACCGACATCACCTCGAAGCTGGCGGGCGCCAAGGGGGACACCTCCTACGTCTCGCAGCTGAACAAGACCGAGAACACTGCGAACTCGATTCTGACGGCTGCCCAGCCGTTGACCGGGCAGATCGCCATCATCGACACGACGGCCAAGCACATCGACCAGCAGGTGGACGGGATCACCCCACCGGTGCAGACGATCAACGCGACGGTGCACGTGATCCATGACCAGGTCGGTGCGATCCTGGCGACCGCGCAGAACATCAACGCCACGCTGACGGCGGTGCGCAACACGCAGTCCAGCGTGATCCTGAAGGACGTCCTGGCCATTAAGGCAGACACGACCTCCATCGTCCTCAACGTGCAGACCATCGACGGGAACCTGTGCCACGCGAACAACGCGGGGATCGGTGGGCTGGCTCTGCACGCCGGGGCCGGTGGGGACCCGAGCTGTGTTAACGGCTCGTACCACCCGCTGTCGTAGTCCAGCCGGCGGACCTGCTTCTCCGGCACCCCCCCTCGTGGGGGGTGCCGGCGTTGTGGGGTCCGCTATCTTGTGCAGCGTGATCTCAGGCATCGTGCTGGCGGGCGGGACGTCGTCCCGGCTCGGCCAACCCAAGCAGCTGCTGGACCTCGGGGGCCGCCCGGTCCTGCAGCACGTCCTGGACGCGGCAGCCGCGGCCGGCCTGGGCGAGCTCGTGGTCGTCCTGGGGCACCGGTCGGAGGACGTGGCAGCCGCCCTCGTCCTGCCGCCGGGGGCCCGGTCGGTCCTGAACCCCGACTACGCCACCGGGCAGGCAAGCTCCCTGCGCAGTGGCATCGATGCCGCGGGGGTCGGCGCCGAGGCGGCCCTGATCCTCCTCGGCGACCAGCCGGCCATGCGGCCGGAGGACATCCGGGCGGTGGTCGACGCCTACCAGGCGGGAGCCGGCCCCATCGTGCAGGGCAGCTACCGCGGCACGCCGGGCCACCCCGTGCTCTTCGACCGCAGCGTGTGGCCCGACCTCCTGGCCGTCGAGGGGGACCGGGGGGCCAGGGACGTCATCAAGGCCCACCCCGACTGGGTCGTCCGGGTGGAACTGGACGCCGACGTTCCCCCCGACCTCGACACGATGGAGGACTACGAACGGATGAAGGCGGCCGAGCAGTAGCCGCCGCCCAGGGCTCCGAGAACCACCACCCGGCGTACCCGCGTGCCGCCGGAGTCCCCTTGGCCGGGTGAGTCGCCCTGGCCCGGCGGCCACTGCCCGGCCTTGGCGCACGCGGGATGGGTTAGCGGCCCCGGAGGGCTTGTTCGATCTCGGCGAACTCGGGGTGGCGTTTCGTCGCCTTCTTGGAGAACACGAGGTCACCGTCCATCATGACCTCGAAGACCCCGCCTCCCGACGGAATCAGGGTGAGCTCACTAATGTCGCGTGCGTGACCTGCGAGGAGCTTGGCCGCCAGACCGACGGCCCTGTCCGTGTAGTTTCAAACGACGCAGTATTCGATGCTGATCTTCACGGATACCCCCTTCAGAAGCTTGGCCGGGTGGGCGGGTTCTTTTCCATGGTACCGACCGCCTCGAAGACCCAAGGACCTCAAGGGGGGTCCAGGGGGGAGTAGCAGCCCCCCGCAGCGTTGCGGAGGGGGATGAGCTGCGAATCCCCCCTGGGTCGTCGAACACTCCGAAGGAGTGGGCGACGACTGGAAAACTAGAGGGAGGTGACCTCGTAGCCGTCCTCTTCGAGGCGGGCGATCAGCTCCTTGATGTGGTCCGGCCCCCGGAGTTCGACCTGCAGGGACACCTCGACGTCGTTCAGGCTGGAGTGCAGAACCCCCTCCCGGCGGTGCTCGACGCCGACAACGTTGACCCCCACCCCAGCGATCGCCCCCGAAAGGCGCTGGAGCTCGCCGGGGCGGTCCCGCAAGCGGGTCCGGAAGGAGAAGTACCTGCCGGCCGACGTCATGCCGAAGCGGATGACCCGCATGAGGAGCAGCGGGTCGATGTTGCCCCCGGAGACGATGACGACGGCGGGGAAGGTGATGGGGGAGCGGCGCCGCATTGCCCCGGCGACGCCGACGGCCGCGGCGGGCTCGACCATCAGCCTGGCACGTTCCGTCATCAGGAGGAGCCCCTCGGCGATCTCCTCCTCGGTCACGGTGACGACGTCGTCGACCAGCTTGCGCACGTATTCGAAGGTGAGGTCGCCGGCCCGCTTGGCGGCGAGGCCGTCGGCGATCGTCGAGATCTCGGGCAGCGTCACCACCTCGCCGGCCTCGAGGGACCGGGTGAGGGTTGCGGCCCCGACCGGCTCCACCCCGACGATGCGGATGCCGGGGCGCAGCTCCTTGGCGGCGGCGGCGACCCCCGAGATCAAGCCCCCGCCCCCGATGGGCACGATGATGGTCGCCGCGTCCGGCACCTGCTCCAGGATCTCCAGGGCGATCGTGGCCTGGCCCGCGATCACGTCCGGGTGGTCGAAGGGATGGACCATCACGGCCCCGCTCTCTTCCGCGAAGGTGCAGGCGGCGGCGTAGGCGTCGTCGTAGACGGAGCCCTCCAGCACCACCTTGGCGCCGTACTTGGAAGTCGCCTCCACCTTGGGCAGCGGGGCGCCAGCGGGCATGAACACGGTGGAGTGGACCCCGAGCAGCGAGGCGCCGAGGGCCACGCCCTGCGCGTGGTTGCCGGCGCTGGCGGCGACGACTCCCCGCGAGCGCTGCTCGGCGGACAGGCGCGCGATTCGGTTGTAGGCTCCTCTGATCTTGAAGGAGCCGGTGCGTTGGAGGTTCTCGCACTTCAACACCGTGGTGCCTCCGGCCATTCTCGAGAGGATCCGCGACGGCCAGACCGGGGTCCTGAGGCAGACCTCCTCCAGGCGCGTGCCCGCCTCCCGGATCTCGTTCAGTCCCACAAAGCTCATGCGCCGATTCTGCCATCTCCTGGCGTTGGCGTTGGTGTTCACAGCCCTGGTCGCGGCCGCTCCGTCGGGCGCCTCCCCCCGGCAGCAGAGCCCGACCCCGGCCCCCCTCGGCCCCGTCCGCTTCGTCTCCACCGGCGCGGGGTCCAAGCTGACCATCGATGCCGCCTTCCCTCCCCAGCCCGGCGTATGCCAGGCCAACCAGCCCCATGACCTCCAGGCGGCGTACCCCGGCACGCTGGAGGTGGGCCGCCAGGCGAACGGCAACCTGTACCTCATCACCGAGCTCACGTTCCCCGAGTACCTGAAGGGCATCGCCGAGATGCCGACGAGCTGGCCGCAGCAGGCCCTCGAGGCCCAGGTGGTCGCAGCCCGCACCTATGCCTTCTCCCACATGGACGCCGGGGGCTCGCCGGCCAGGGCGCTCAACTACAACCTCTGCTCGACCGACGCCTGCCAGGTGTACCGGGGCCTCCAGTTCTCGGGCGGCGCCTATGCCCAGGACCCGAACTGGGTGAAGGCCGTCGACGGCACCGCCGGCCAGATCCTGGAGTACCAGGGCAAGCCGATCGACGCCTTCTACTTCTCGACGTCCAACGGCCACACCTATTCCGCCGCCGACATCTTCGGGGGATCCGCCGTCCCCTACCTGAAGCCGGTCACCGAGTCGGACGACACGGCCTCGCCCACGTCAAGCTGGTCCGTCCGGATGCCGCTCGGCGACCTCGCCGAGATCCTCCGGCTGTCGGGGGTGTGGGGCAGCGGGCCGATCGACACGGTTTCGCAGCAGGGCGACACCATCAACCTCGCCGGGGGCGGCACGTCGACCACGATGCCGCTCAGCTCCTTCCGCAACCGCCTCAACAACCAGGGGACGTGCCTCACCCCGAAGCGCTACCCCACCCCCGCCAGCGGCGGCGGCAACCTTCCCCAGGTGGTGCCCTCGGTGTGGATGACCCTGACCCAGGACGGCACCTCAATCGTCATGACCGGCCGCGGGTGGGGCCACGGCGTGGGGATGGTCCAGTGGGGTGCCAAGGGCAAGGCGGACCGGGGGCTCACGTACACGCAGATCCTGGCCTCCTACTACGGCGGCCTCACTCCCGTGAAGGTGGCCGAGCCGGGCAGCATCCGGGTGCTGCTCGCCTCGGGCGTCCAGCAGGTCACGGTGTCGCCGACCGGCCCCATCCGCGTCGACGGGGGCTCCGGCGCCAGCGGGACGGTGAAGATCACCGGCGGCTCCTCGATGACGATCACCTCGTTGGCGCCGGCCCCCGCACCTTCGGCGCCCCCCGCCCCGCCTCTGCTGGTGCTGACCGGCGTCACAGTCACCGCCACCGCG
>DASPZW010000278.1:0-3586 GCA_035636055.1 Actinomycetota bacterium | reverse complement strand
CCGCTGTCCGGTCACGATGAGGACCTTGCCATTCGCACCCCAGCGTTCGAGCAACTCGACAGCACGCCGGGTCTTCGGCTCCTCGAAGGGGGGCAGCTCCACCACCACGATGCTGCCTTCGCTCGCACGGTCGCTGAGCGCGCCCTTCAGCGCGAGCGCCCGGGTCTTCTTCGTGAGGCTGAAGGTGTAGTCCCGGGGCTTGGGGCCGTGGGCGACGCCGCCGCCGACCCACTGCGGCTCACGGATCGAGCCGTGGCGGGCCCGGCCGGTGCCCTTCTGGCGCCAGGGCTTGCGCCCGCCGCCCCGGACCTCGGCACGGGTCTTGGTCGAGTGCGTCCCCGCCCGGACGGCGGCGAGGTGCGCCTTGACCACCGCGTGCATGACCGGGACGTTGGGCTCGACGGCGAAGATCTCATCGGGAAGCTGGACGGTGCCGGCGTGGGTACCGTCGGCGTCGATGTAGGTGGCGACGCTCATGCGTGCACCTTCTTGGTCCTGACCGAGGACCGCACCAGCACGAGGCCGCCGTCGGGTCCCGGGACGGCGCCCCGGATGAGCAGGATGTTGCGCTTCGGGTCCGCCTGGACGACCTCGAGGTTCAGGATCGTGACGCGGCTGGCGCCGAGCTGGCCGCCCATCTTCATCCCCTTGAAGATGCGGGAGGGGGTGGCGCTGGCACCGACGGATCCGGGGGAGCGATGCTTGCGCTCCGTGCCGTGGCTCGCCGACAGACCCTTGAAACCGTGGCGGCGCATGACGCCGGAGAAACCCTTGCCCTTGGCGTTGGCGACGACGTCGACGCGCTCCCCCGGCGCGAAGACGTCCGCCAGGATCTCCTGGCCCACCTCGAACCCGTCGGTGGTCGGGAGGCGCAGCTCGACGAGGTGGCGCATCGGAGGCAGGGACACCTTCTTCAGGTGGCCCCGTTCGGGCTGGTTCAGCTTGCGGGCGGGTACCTCGCCGTACGCCATCTGGATGGCGCGGTAGCCGTCCTTCTCGAGGCTGCGCACCGCGGAGACGCGGCACGGGCCCGCCTTGATCACCGTCACGGGAATGACCTTCGAGTTCTCGTCGAAGACCTGGGTCATCCCCACCTTGGTGCCGAGGATGCCCTTTATTTCTACCCCTGAGGGGACCCCGGCCTTGACTCCTACCCCTGAGGGGACCCCGGCATTTCTTACGTCTGCCATCTGTGGTGCGCTCCTTGTCAGTTCTACCGGTGCTACAGGTTGAGCTTGATCTCGATGTCGACCCCCGCGGGGAGGTCGAGGCGCTGCAGCGAGTCGACGGTCTTCGGCGTGGGATCGAGGATGTCGATCATCCGCTTGTGCGTCCGCATCTCGAAGTGCTCCCGGGAGTCCTTGTCCTTGTGCGGCGACCGGATGACGGTGACCCGCTCGATGCGGGTAGGGAGCGGGATAGGCCCGTGCACACCAGCACCCGTACGGGTCACGGTGTCGACGATCTTGCGCGCGCTCTGGTCGATGACCTCGTGGTCATACGCTTTGAGCTTGATCCGGATCTTCTGGGTTGCCATCTTCCCCTGGCCTTCTAGTAACGAGCCTTCTCTGAACGAGCCTGCTAGTAGCCGCGGATCCGCTTGACGATCTGCTCCGCCAAGCTTGCCGGGACTTCCTGGTACGAATGGAACTGCATGGTGTAGGTGGCCCGGCCCTGGGTGCGGCTGCGGAGGTCGGTCGCGTAGCCGAACATCTCGGCCAAGGGCACGAAGGCTCGGATGATACGTGATGTGCCACGGTTATCCAACTTCTCGATCCGGCCCCGGCGGCTGTTGACGTCGCCGATGACATCGCCCATGAAGTCCTCGGGGGTCACGACCTCGACCTCCATGACGGGCTCGAGCAGGACCGGCTTCGCCTTGGCGACCGCCTCCTTCAGGGCCATCGACCCGGCGATCTTGAACGCCATCTCGGAGGAGTCCACCTCGTGGTACGAGCCGTCGGCGAGGGTGACCCGGATGTCGACCAGCGGGTAGCCCGCGAGGACACCGGAGGCCATGGCCTCCTGGACGCCCTGGTCCACGGACGGGATGTACTCGATGGGGATGGAGCCGCCCTTGATCTTGTCGACGAACTCGTAGCCCCCACCCGGGCCGAGCGGCTCCAGGTTGAGCACCACGTGCGCGAACTGGCCCTTGCCACCGGTCTGCTTGACGTAGCGCAGGACCACCTTCTCGACGGCCTGGCGGACGGTCTCACGGTAGGCCACCTGCGGCTTGCCGACGTTGGCGTCGACCTTGAACTCACGGGTCAGCCGGTCGACGAGGACCTCGAGATGCAGCTCGCCCATACCGGCGATGATCGTCTGGCCGGTCTCGACGTCGGTGCGGATCTGGAAGGTCGGATCCTCCTCCGCGAGGCGCTGCAGCGCCGTGGCCAGCTTCTCCTGGTCGATCTTGGTCTTCGGCTCGATCGCCAGGTGGATAACGGGCTGGGCGAAGATGGGGGCCTCGAGGATCACGGGGTGGGCCGGGTCGCACAGGGTGTCGCCGGTGAAGGTGTGCTTGAGACCCACCACGGCGACGATGTCGCCGGTGAAGGCTGCCTCCTTGTCCTCCCGGTGGTTGGCGTGCATCTGGAGGATGCGGCCGATGCGCTCCTTGCGGTCGTGGGTCGAGTTCGAGAGCGCCTGACCCGCCTTGACCACCCCGGAGTAGACACGGAAGTAGGTCAGCCGGCCGACGTGGGGGTCGGACATGATCTTGAAGGCGAGTGCACTGAAGGGCTCGCTGTCGTCGGCCGAGCGCTGCGTCGTCTCGCCGGTCTTCGGGTTCTCCCCCACGACGGGCGGGACGTCCAGCGGCGACGGCAGGTAGTGGAGCACTGCGTCGAGCAGGGGCTGCACGCCCTTGTTCTTGAAGGCGGTCCCGCAGAGGACGGGGGTTGCCTCGCCGGCGAGGGTCGCCTTGCGGACGGCCATCCGGAGGTGCTCGGCACTGGGTTCGCCGCCGCCGACGTAGGCCTCCATGACCTCGTCGTCGAACTCGGCCAGGGCCTCGAACAACTCGTGGTGCCAGTGCTCGGCCTCTTCCTTGAGCTCGTCGGGGATCTCGCGGTCCTCCCACACATCGCCCTTGTCGGAGGTCCAGTAGCGGCCCTTCATCTCGATGAGGTCGATGACGCCGTGGAAGTCGGCCTCGCTGCCCCAGGGGATCTGCACCGGCAGGGGGCGGGCGCCGAGGCGGTCCCGGATCATGTCGAGGCTCATGTAGAAGTCGGCGCCGAGGCGGTCCATCTTGTTGATGAAGCAGATGCGCGGGACCCGGTACCGGTCGGCCTGGCGCCAGACCGTCTCGGTCTGGGGCTCGACCCCGGCGACGGCGTCGAAGACGGCGACCGCACCGTCGAGCACGCGGAGGGCCCGCTCGACCTCGACGGTGAAGTCGACGTGGCCGGGCGTGTCGATGATGTTGATCCAGTGGTCCTTCCACCGGCAGGTGGTGGCGGCGCTGGTGATGGTGATGCCCCGCTCCTGCTCCTGCTGCATCCAGTCCATCACGGCGGCGCCCTCATGGACCTCGCCGATCTTGTAGGTCTTGCCCGTGTAGTAGAGGATCCGCTCCGTC
>DASPZW010000277.1:0-6323 GCA_035636055.1 Actinomycetota bacterium | reverse complement strand
AGGCCCCCGGCCCGGCCCCCCGCCAGGGGCCCCGCCAAGCGGCCCGGGCCGCCCCCGGTCGTGGGGAAGCGGCCCTCGAGACCCCTCTTTCTGGTCGTGCTCGCCCTCATGTGGTTGGGTGCGGCCGCCGGGGCCTTCCTGGGCCTCCACACGGGATGGAAGCTGATCCCCGTGGTCTGCTTCGCCGGTATCGGGCTCCTCTACCTCCGAGGCGCCGCAGGGTCGTACCTGCGCCGGCCCGGCCCGGACCCGACCGGCAAGAAGTAGCGGCTCAGGGCGTCGTGCCGTGCACCACCACGGGGTCGCCCAGGTTGTCGAAGCTCCAGAGGTACTCGGCATTGGCCGCCGCCCGGGGCCAGGAAGCGTTGCGGGTCGGGGTGGAGATGTTGACGCAGCCGTGGCTCATGGGGTGGCCGAAGTTGTTGTGCCACCACGCCCCGTGCAAGGCCTCCCCGTTGTGGAAGTACTGCGTCCAGGGCACATGCTTCACGTCGTAGTAGTCGGGGGCGAACTCGCTCTCGGCGCTCTTCATCTCGGCGTCGACGATCCGCTGGTAGATGTAGTAGGTCCCCGTGTGTGTCTCCTTGCCCTGCACGCCGGTCGAGACGGGGAACTGGTTGGCGAGCAGCCCGTTGCGGCACGCCGACAGCGTCTGGGTGGAAAGGTCGACGTCGATCACCCGCTTGTCTCCGGTGAAGAACGAGCGGTGGAAGGTTGCCGGGAAGGCACCCCCGTCCTCGGCGACGAGGCCGTCGAGGGCCCCCGTGACGTTGATGGTGGCGTTGGCGGGCCAGTAGCCGTCCGGCGCCTTGGGCTTGAAGGACAGGCGGGTGGGGCTGAGCCAGGTGGCGGTCACGTCGAAGGTCGTCACCCCGACCGGCGCGGCGTACTGGAAGCACGGGTTGGCGACGCCGGGAGTGAACGGGGGAGGAACGATCGCCGGGGTGACGGTGGCGGTCACGTCGGCGGTCACCGTGAAATGGGTGACGAAGTCGGCCGGGTTCGCCGGCGCGACACCTGTCCCCACCACGACCGGGCTGCCGACGCCGAGGTTGCGGTCCCCGTCGTTGAAGGAGGTCGTCAGCGTCGGCCCGCCCTTGGCGGCGAAGTGGGCCGTCTGGGGGCTCCCGGCGATGCCGGCGAGGCTGATGGCGGTGAGGGACACGGGGAAGCTCGCCCCAGGCTTGTACCCCTGGGGATAGAGGCTGATCGTCGTGCCCCCCGGCCCCAGCTGGGCGGTGGCGGGCCCGTCGACCTTCACCTCCTTGGCGGGGCGATCGAGCGTGACGACGGCAGCGTCGCCGGGGCCGACGACGGTGGGGCTGACGGAGAGGACCTTGGGCGTCGTCGCCGTGGCGAAGCCGACGGTCTCCGTCTGCTCGTTGACACCCCCCGGCGTCGTGGAATCCGTCGGGAGGGAGACGGTGGCCGTCACCGTGTACCTGGCGTCTGGCTGGAGGACGCCGGTGGCCACGAAGCCGTCGGCACCGAGCGTGCCGGCGATGGCCTCCCCGCCGTCGCGCGTGAGGGTGACCCGCGTCAGGTGGGCGTCCGAGTACGCCGCCTGGACCAGGACCGGGTCGCTGGGCTTCACCTCCGTGGCGTCGCGGGGCGGGCTGAAGATGAGGGCGCCGACGGTCGTGTGCGGGACGTGGTTGATGTCGGGGACGCCGGCCCCCGCCGCCCGGGAGCCCCCCGGGGAGCAGGCGGCAGCGAAGACTGCGAGCACCGCCACGAGCGCGCCGAACGCCCGAGCGCTCCGGAGACCGGCCCCCGGGTTCCCCATACGACGATGACTGGTCGTGACGGTCGGCCCCTCCCGGCGACCATTATCCGTTTTCGTGCCCTCTTTTCCACTGGTGCCCACCGGGGCCTGCCGGAGATTGAAGGTCCGCTGAGCGCCACCTGGACGCCCCATGAGAAGACCGGCACTGCGGGTCCAAAACGGTCAGACTGGGGAGCGGTACGTGGAACAATGAAAGGGATCGAAAGGGGAGTGGGCACATGAGTTTGACCAAACGCCTCTCGACCATCCTCAAGGCCAAGGCCAGCAAGGCGCTGGACCGGGCCGAGGATCCCCGAGAGACACTCGACTACTCGTACCAGCGCATGCTCGAACAGCTCACCCAGGTCCGCCGGGGTGTCGCCGACGTCGCTACGTCGCGCAAGCGCCTCGAGCTCCAGGCAAACCAGCTGACCCAGTCGGGGGCGAAGCTGGAGGAGCAGGCCCGCCAGGCCATCGCCCAGAACCGTGAGGACCTCGCGCGCGAGGCGCTGGCCCGCCGGGCGTCGATCGTCACGCAGCTCCAGGATCTGAAGACCCAGCACGACCAGCTCGACGCCCAGGAGGCGCAGCTCACGCAGGCCTCGCAGCGCCTCCAGGCCAAGGTCGAGAGCTTCCGCACCCGCAAGGAGACCATCAAGGCCACCTACACCGCCGCGCAGGCCACGACCAAGGTCAACGAGGCAGTCTCCGGCATCTCCGAGGAGATGGGCGACGTGGGCATGGCGATCCAGCGGGCGGAGGACAAGACCGCCCAGATGCAGGCCCGAGCCGGCGCTCTCGACGAGCTGATGGCCTCCGGCGCCCTCGACGACCTCTCCGCCCCCGGCGACCACATCCAGGCGGAGCTCAACAAGGGCCTTGCCACCGTGGGGGTGGACGCCGAGCTCGAGCGCCTCAAGGGCGAGCTGGGGAAGGGGACCGCACCTCGCTCCCTACCCCAAGGGGACCCCGGCATGGAGATCGCCGCACCCGCTGCACCGGTCCAGGCCGCTCCCGTCGACGCAGCTCCAGAGGAGGCGAAATGATCGTTCGCATTCTTGGTGACGGCCAGTACGACCTCCCCGAGGAGCTGTGCCCGGAGTTTCTCAAGCTCGACGACGTGCTGATCTCCCATGTGGAGGCCGGCGACGAGGAGGCGTTCCGGCGGGATCTCGCGGCGCTCATCGACGTCGTCCATCAGGGAGAGCGCCTCCCCGACGACGACATCCAGCCCTCGGACGGCATCGTCCCCGACGCTGGTTCAACCCTGGCAGACGTCCAGAAGCTTCTAGCGGAGGAGCAATCAAGCTCATGACCACGCGCTATCCAAAGGATCCGGGCCTCTCGGCCAGGATGGCGGTGACGATCTTCCTGCTCGGCCTGCTCTACGTCGTCTTCATCGGGGCGCTGCTCGCCGTCGGCGTGTCGTACACCATCGTCATCGTCATCGCTGGGGGGCTGCTTTTCGCCCAGTACTTCTTCTCCGACAAGATCGCCCTGTTCTCGATGCACGCTCGGGTGGTCTCCGAGCAGGAGGCCCCCGAGCTGCATGCCATCGTGGACCGTCTGTGCGCGCTGGCCGACATGCCGAAGCCCAGGGTGGGCATCGCCGACAGCGACGTCCCCAACGCCTTCGCCACGGGGCGCAGCCCGAAGGCGGCGGTCGTCTGCGTCACCACCGGGATCATGCGGCGCCTCGATCCCCGGGAGCTCGAGGCCGTGCTCTCGCACGAGCTTTCGCATGTGGCGCACCGCGACGTCGCCGTGATGACCGTCGCCAGCTTCCTCGGCGTCCTCGCCGGCCTGATCACCCGCTTCACGCTCTACGCCGGGATGTTCGGTGGCGGGTTCGGCGGGGGGAGAGGCAACCGGGACAACGACAACGGGGCAATGGCGGTCCTCGCCATCATGCTCATCTCGATCGTCGTCTACGCCATCAGCTTCCTTCTGACGAGGGCGCTGTCGAGGTACCGGGAGCTGTCCGCGGACCGCTCGGGGGCCATCCTCATCGGCGCACCGTCGGCCCTCGCCTCGGCCCTCCAGAAGGTCACGGGCGCCATGAGCCAGATCCCCACCCGGGACCTGCGCAGCGCCGAGGCGTTCAACGCCTTCTTCTTCGCCCCGGCCTTCGCCAAGGGCTTCAGCCTCTCGTCGCTGTTCTCGACCCACCCGCCGCTCGAGAAGCGCCTCGAGCAGCTGGCCCGGCTCGAAGAGCAGATGCGGCACATGGGGTAGGGGTGGGGGTGTGACGAAGTTCTTCGACGCCCTGCTCGGGCGCAGCAAGCCGGTCCCTGCACGCCTCGACGCCCTCTTCGGGCTGCCGAGCGCGGCGATCACGCTCCAGACCGAGGCCGGGCTCGTGCCGACCGGGCAGGCGGGGGTCTGCTTCAAGCCGGTCGCGGAGGCAGCCTTCGACCAGGTCCAGGGCGACATGACCCAGCTCCTCACCATGCTGAAGAGCCAGCGGCAGATCGAGCTCACCGAGCTCGACGACAAGATGGGCTACCACTGGGTCGTGATCACCGAGCCCGACATCGGCGAGTTGGTGACCAACGTGCACGCGGTCAACTCGAGCCTGCAGGACTCCGGCTTCGACTCCCAGCTGCTGTGCAGCGTGTTCGCGTTCAAGCCCGCCCCGAACAGCCCCCACCCCAAGCAGACGGTCTACCTCGTGTACCTGTTCAAGCGCGGGGCGTTCTACCCCTTCGTCCCCCTCAACGGGGAACAAGCGGGGGAGAAGCGCGACAACGTCGCAGAACTGCACCTGAAGGGGATCCTGGAGAAGGACCTCAAGGTGGAGCAGGAACTGACCCGGTGGTTCCCGGTGTGGGGCGCTCCGGTCTCGTAGAACGGCAGCGATCGGCCCGCAATCAGTGGCAGCCGGCGTGCCCGCAGCCGCACTCGTGCCCGCCGTGGGCCTGGTGCTCCTTGCAGTAGTCGCTGCAATACTCCTGGCCCTCCGGTACGGGACAGTTGCACCCTTCCATCGGACACTTCTTCTCCTCGGCCATGGCTCCTCCTCCGCTGCTTAAGGCGTGGCTTCGCCGCTCGCGGCGAGTCTACCCACGGCCCCTCCCCGGCAAGCCCGTCAGGCGTCCACGGTCCGGAGGCGTTCGCGCATGGAGTGGCGGTCCAGGTCGGCGGCAAGCGGTTCGATGATCTTGAGAAGGTCGCCCATCCGGAACGGCTTCGGGATGCAGCAGGACGCTCCGCTCTCCTTGGCCCGCAGGAAGTCCGCCGTCCCGCACTGCGTGGAGAGGAAGACCAGCGGCGTGTCCTCCATCACGTGGGCGAGGACGTCGCAGACGCTCCACCCGTCCATGCCCGGGAGCAACCCCTCGAAGATGATGAGGTGCGGCAATTGGTTGATGGCGGTGGCGATGACCTCGGGGCCACTGCGAGCCAGGAAGACCTCGCAACCCTGGATCTCGAGCATGGACTGCAGAAGGGCGAGCGTCGCCTCGTCCGCGTCCCCGACAAGAACGCGGAGGGCAGACACCCCCACCCGCGAAGGACGGTCGTCAGCCTCCTCGCTCGTGGCAGACATTTCCTACTAGTAATATTCGGCTCCCTCTCGTGGGGTGTACAGAGACAACCGGGTCATTTCTCGTCGTACGAATTGCGTAGTTATTCGGACGGGGAGACCGCCATAGATCGGGTACATTCGAAGGAACGACAACTCAACGTTTGGAGGAGAGCTATGGAAGGGGTCGTCGAGGCAACCCGTGAGACGTTCCGCTCCCTGGTCGCGGACGGCGTGGTCCTGGTCGATGTCTGGGGCCCGGAATGCCGGCCGTGCCTTGCCCTCATGCCGCACGTGGAACGGATCGCAAGCGAGCGGGCGGAGCTGGCGGTCGTGAAGCTCGAGGGCCCGAAGGCCCGGCGCATCTGCATCGAGATGCAGGTGCACGGGCTGCCGACGTTCCTGCTGCTGCGCGACGGCACGGAGTTCGCGCGCATCTCGAAGTCCACCATCTCGCCCGGCGAGCTCGAGGCGTGGCTCGACGAGTCGCTGGCCGGGGCGGGATCGCAGGAGAGCGTCCCCACTCAATAACCCCAGGGCAGTAACCGCAGGAGGGGTCCTCGGCGGGAGTAGGCTACCCGCATGGGTCACCTGGGGGGGTCCTCGTGAGTGGCGCGCGCGCCCGCAGGCCTGCCCCGTTCCCGACCCTCCAGGGCTACGAGTCCGCGTGGCTCGGCCTGGACATCATCGCTGGGCTGACACTCGTCGCCATCGCGGTGCCGGAGCAGATGGCCACCGCACGCCTGGCGAACATGCCGGCGATCGCCGGGCTCTACGCGTTCGTTGCCGGGTCGCCCATGATCGCCCTGCTGGGCGCGAGCCGGCAGATGTCCGTCGGGGCCGACTCGACCATCGCGCCGGTGGTGGCTGCCGGCGTCGCGACGGTTGCCGCGGTTGGGACACCGGAGTACCAGCACCTCGTCACGTTCCTGGCCCTGGTGATCGGGGTGGTCCTCGTGCTGATCGGGCTGTTCAAGCTGGGCTGGATCGCCGACTTCATCTCGACGCCGGTGGTGACGGGCATCCTGGCCGGCA
>DASPZW010000276.1:0-2024 GCA_035636055.1 Actinomycetota bacterium | reverse complement strand
GGCGGGTCCGCCTGCGCTACGCCGGCGGCCAGCCCCAGACCGACGTCGTGGTCGGCGTGTCCCGGACCGTCCCCCTGGAGCGGGCGCACCTGCTGACCGAGGCCGTCGAGGAGGCGATCCGCACGGTCGAGCCGGGGGCCGACGTCATCGTCCACGTCGAGCCGCTGGCCGACGAGAAGGTGGTGGCGGAGCAGGTCCTCTCGGTCGCCGCCCGCCACCCCTCGGTCCACCAGGTCCACAACGTCTTCGTCGCCCGCCGCCCCGACGGGCTCCACATCTCGCTGCATGCCAAGTTCCCCGGGGGGATGTCGCTCGCAGAGGCCCACGCCATCGCCGAGGGCCTGGAATCGGACATCGCCCACGAGGTGGCCGACGTCGCCAGGGTCGACACCCACCTCGAACCCCTGGAGGGGCCGGCGACGCCCGGAGCGGACGTTACGAGGCAGCGCAGCGAACTCGTGGCCTCGGTGACGTCGATGGCCGAGGGCCACGACGAGGTCCGCAACTGCCACGAGGTCGTGGTGACCGACACCGACGACGGCCTCTCGGTGGTCATGCACTGCGAGGCGGAGGCGGGCCTGTCGGTGGCGACGGTCCACGACGCGTCGACGAGGATCGAGGACGAGGTCCACCGGCGCTGGCCGGAAGTGGAGCGGGTGACGGTCCACTTCGAGCCAAGTTGATCCCAGGTGGTCCGCCCCTTCCAGGGGCGTCCCACTTGCCAGGGGGATCCGCAGCTTATCCCCCCTCCGCTGCGCTTCGGGGGGGCTGCTACTCCCCCTGGACCCCCTAGCGAGCTTGAGGCCTCCGCAGGTGACTTTTCGTTCGCTGCGAACGAATCTCCACCGAACTTCCTGCGCGCCCGGGGGGGTCCGCCCGCGGTGGGGAGTTCAACGCAACCCGCCTCGCGCCCTGGCCATCAGTTGCGCCCCACGCTGACGGCCAGGGCGCTGCGGTCGGGCGTGAAGCCGGCCAGCAGCACGGACTCGTAGGCCAGGGCACGGCGCAGCAGCGCCTTCGCACATGGGATGCAGAGGTCCGGGCGCAGGTCCCGCTCGGCTGGCTGGCCGCATCTGATACAGGCCCGGGCGGGGCCGTTCACTGCCAGCGCCGGGGGGCCTGCCCGCGCACAGAACCCTGTTCACCGCCACGGAAGCGCCGAGCGCCGGAGCCGTTGCCCGAGCCCGGGGGGCGCTCGGGACGGTCGTCGAGGCGGACCTCCAGGTAGACCCGGACGAGGAGCCCCGAGCCCCGGTCCGGGTGGACGCCGCTCACCGATACCACCTCGAACAGACCCCCCAGCTCCTCGACGGCGTGTCGGCACTCCTGGGGGGTCCCGTGCAGCCGGAGCTTCACGGCCGGTCCTCCTCGGCCGAGCCACCCGGACCCCGTGCGGCTCCCAGGACCTCCAACGCCCTGGAGGCTCCGGTGAGGGCGTAGCCCACCTCGCCGAGGCCCTTGGCGAGGCCTGCCATGTCGTCGGCGTCGGGGAGCAGGCATCCCCGGTGGGCCAGCGCGTCGAGGTGGTCCGACAACGCCAGCGCCGCCCGGGCCAGGGCCCGGCCTGCGTCGGCCGCCACCCCCATGGGCGAGGCCGGGGGCCCGGACCGGTGCGGGCCCCGGTGGCCCGCCTCCCGGCGGCACTCGGTGACGTAGGGCTCGCCGTCCCAGTCCTCGGTGACGTCCTGCCCGCACTTGCGCAGGCATCCTTCGACGTCGTGGCAGCCTGCCAGCAGGCCTGCCGCGGCGTCACGGAGGGCCTGGGCCTTCTCCGCCACGTACTGTCGGCTGGGACGCCCCCCGTAGAGTGCCCGGCGGATCTGCGCCAGGACGTCGTCACAGGAGGCGAACAGGTCCCGGATGTGCTCCCGGTACTCGCCGTAGGGACCGGCCGGGCGCGAGCCGCCGGTGGGAGTTGTCGGGGTCATGGGCGTGCCGCCGGCTCGGCCGGGCGGCGCGGCTCCCATCGGGTGCCGTCGGGGTCACCGCCCCGCATGGGGCAAGAAGAGCAGGAGCACGACGCC
>DASPZW010000275.1:0-3401 GCA_035636055.1 Actinomycetota bacterium | reverse complement strand
TCGTTCCTCGACCAAGGTCAAGCCCTCCCGATCCAGGTCGTTGGCGCTGGGCGGGGGCATGTGCAGTTCGGCGCCGGTGGGGAGCACAATCTTGCGATCCTTGAAGGCGTCGGGGTGCAGGACCAGCGGCATGCGGAGCCTCCCGTACCGCTGGAAAAGCCCCTCGAGCCCGCCGTGGTGGTCGGCGTGGCCATGCGACAGGACGATGGCGCGCATGTCGGTGACGTCGAGGTCCATGACGTCGAGGTTGTGGCGCACGGCGTTCGGCGAGAGCCCGGCGTCGTAGAGGATCGACTGTGTCTCCCCGTTCCGGGTGACGCGGATCAGGGCCGAGAAGCCGTGCTCCGCCACCAGGTTGTCCCGCTCAAACCAGTCGTAGGCGACGGGAAAGCGCCGGACTCCCTCCTGGCCGGCCATGAGCAGGTCCAAGTAGAGATCCATCACGATCGTGACTTCGATCGCGTCCACAGCCTTGAGCTCAACCTCGGGCACCTGCGCCCTCCTCCTTGCCGACGACGGCCCAGGTCTCTGACTATGCGCTTTGGCTCACCGCCGGGCAAGGAGAAAATAGGGGGCTCGGTGTGAGGGCTTGCCGCCGCCACCGTTGTGACCGCGACGACCGAGATGGAAGAGACTGAGAGGGTGAACGACCCTGGCCTCATCCCTCTGGAGGGTGGCGGGAATAGATCCCCGGCCTTCGACGACCTCGCCCGCGCATTTCAGATTGAACTGCGCCGCGCGATGACTTCGCCGGGGAAACGCCGGTTGCACCTGTTCACAACCGGGAGCCCTTCGCCGGAGTTGCGCCGGGTCCTGGCCCGAATCGACCGTTACACGAGTGAGCTTCGCCGCCTCCACGATGCCAATGCCAGGCCGGGGGATTTCGATATTCCGAGGGTTCGGGATCTGTTCATGGGCTCTCCGTCCGGGATGGATGTCTTGACGGCGTGGGTCGTGGCAGACGATCTCAAGTTCGAGGTGCTCGACCGGGCGGACGACGCCTACCTCGGAGTGCTCCTGGCCAGGGAAGCGGGGCGTCAGGACCCCCTGCCCGAAATGCAGGTGGCGCGCTGGACCGACTGCTTCGCCGAGGATGAGCTTGCGGCGCTCATGAGAGCGTTCCAGGCGGGCACGCCGACCGAGGAGCAGCGCCGCCGCGCCCGGGCATGCCTGCGCTCGCTCTACCTGCGCAGCGCGGAGTTGGGCAACCTCGGACGGGCGCGGCAAGAGACGCGGGCCAGGTACCTGGTCCGATGGACCCAGGTGCTCTTACCGCTGGTCGTTTCGCTCGGTCTCGCCCTGTACGGAGCATCGGTGAGCCGCTCGTCCTTCTGGCGCCTCATGGTGGTGGGCTTCGCGGGTGCGCTCGGGAGCACGTTGAGCGGTGTGCTGCAGGTCCGGGGCCTCACCCGCATCACGGCGCTGCGGTCCGTCCGCGCGGGCCTGTTCACCCAGCCCCTGGTGGGGGCGGCAGCGAGCCTCTTCATATTTGCCCTCCTGGCGAGCCACCTCCTCGTGCTCCCGGGCACGAACTCCTCCACGCCTCCGGACTGGCCGGCGCTGGCGACCTACGGATTCCTGGCCGGCTTCTCGGAGCCATTCTTCTTCGGGGCGGTCCGGCGCATAACCTCGAGCTCCGAGCCGGCGGGAGCTACCCGGGGCGCCGAGTCCAGAGAGCAGGGTTGAGGCTCGGCCGAACAGACGCTCGCCTGGGGAAGTCCTGGGAAGTGACCCACAGTAAATCTCCGTCAGGACATGGCAAGAGGCCAGTAGCCCGCCTTGACCGATACTTTAGTGCTGACTAAACTGTTGTCATGGATCTGTGGCAGGTGATCGCGGAGCCCCGGCGCCGCAGGCTGGTCGAGCTCTGCTGGGACGGAGAGCGGTCCGTGAACGACCTGCACGCCGCCATGGAGGACATCTCGCTCGGCGCCGTGAGCCAGCACCTCGGACGCCTGCGGGAGGCCGGCCTCGTGCAGGTCAGGGCCGACGGTCGCTGGCGCTGGTACCGCGCGGACCGGGAACACTTCGAGGCCCTCCGCCTGCCTTTGGAGGCGATGTGGACAGCAAGTCTCGACCGCCTGGGAGCCCTGGCTCGAGACGGAGACGCCGAACGGGAGAAAGGGAAACCAACGCCATGAACGACCTGACCTTCTCGGTGACCCGGGCCCTCACCATCTGCGCACGCGTGGACACCGTCTGGGGCTACCTTTCCACCGACGAGGGGTGGGCCTCATGGTGGGGGCCGGGCTCCTCGATCAGGGCAGTCCCCGGCGGGGCCATGGAGATCGTGTACCCGAATGGCCAGACCGCCGGCGGCACGGTGCTCGAGGTGGAGCCCCCCCGGCGGATCCGTTTCACCTGGGGCTTCGACCGGCCCGATGCCGTGATCCCCGTCGATGGATCGGTGGTGGAGATCACGCTGGACGAGTCGACCGAGGGCACGCGCCTGCGGCTCGTCCACCACGTCGCCGACGAGCGGGCGGCCGACGCCCACCGCACGGGGTGGCGCTACCAGCTCGGCCTGTTCCGCACGCTGATAAGCCGGCAGGTGCTGGGTAGCGGCCTGGCGGAGCGGATCGATGCCTGGCACCGGGCCTGGGGGGTCACCGAGGCTGCCGAGCGCCGCGGGATCCTGGAGGGCGTCGCCGTCGAGGACCTGGTGGTTGACGAGTCGATGGCGGCCCTCGCTGGCATCGATGACCTCGACAACTGGATCGCCCAGTCACAGGCGCAGTTCACGGCAATCGTCCGCCGGTGCAGTGACCCGGCCGTTTGCGCGTCGTGGGACTGGGAGGTCGTCGCCGGTACCGAGCCGATGGCGACGGGCCGCACCACAGCCGACCTCGATCCCGAGGGCCGCTTCCGCCGGATCACGTCGTTCTGGCTCAGTGCCCGGCCCGGATTCCCGACCTCGCTCGTCTACTGAATGTCGTAGGTGATCTCCCAGGCGGCCTGCCCGTTCACGTAGAACCGCAGACCGTCGTGTCCCGGCGTGAGCGCCTTGCCCGACGGAGCCGCGAACTGGACGTAGAAATGGTTCAGCGACTTGTTCAGGGTGTAGGTCTGGGACGGCGTGTACGAGGTGCCGTGGATGTGGACGTAGCTGATGGTCGTCCCTGGCCCGAGGTTCTGCAGCGTGACCACGGCGATGATCTTGGGGTCGGTCAACGAGCAGAACGTGAGGTGCGGGTTCGCTGCAGAGCCGTCGGCGGCGAGTGACGTGGCCATCTGGCCGTCGGTGATGCCACGTTGCTGGACCATGGCCGACGAGGTGTCGTTGGTGGTAACTGCCGGGCAACCCGTCGGCGACGGCGTGGGCGATGGCGGGATCGCTGCGACCGGTGACACCGACGGCGACGGTGTGGGCGGTGCCGGGACGTTGGGCGACGCGGACCCGG
>DASPZW010000274.1:0-5213 GCA_035636055.1 Actinomycetota bacterium | reverse complement strand
TCGTTCCTCGACCAAGGTCAAGCCCTCCCGATCCAGGTCGTTGGCGCTGGGCGGGGGCATGTGCAGTTCGGCGCCGGTGGGGAGCACAATCTTGCGATCCTTGAAGGCGTCGGGGTGCAGGACCAGCGGCATGCGGAGCCTGCCGTACCGCTGGAAAAGCCCCTCTGGGGTCCGAATCCCCTCAGGGAGCCCGCGGCCTCGCCCCAAGGAGAGCAATGTCATCGCAGGGGAACTATTAGAGCGAGGATCGAGGTTAGGTCCGATATGGCGACCCTTCGCCTTGAGGAAATGCGCGTCGCTCTTTCATGTCGCCACCTCCGGTCACTGCCTGTGTTGCTCGCACTCGCGCTGCTACTCATAGTTGTCTCCCCAGCGCCTGCGGACGCCGCCCTTTCTCTCCGCCTCGACACCTCTCCCCAGGCCCCACGAGTCGGCCAGCCCACGCGGATCGAAATGCGCACGTTCACCCCTTACGCCTCAACCGATGGCTCCCTGCGCCTCGAGCCTCAAATCGTCCCTGACACGTTCCCTTTCAAGTTGGAGGCCGTGTCACCCTCCCTGCAGACGTTCCCCGTCCCAATGTCTCGAACCTCCGACCCCTTCCTGTGGGCCGGGAGGTTCGAGTTCCGGGAGCCGGGGGAATGGCAGTTGCGGGTAACCAACTTCGGCCCTGCCTACAACCCACTTGACGGCGCGCTAGTTCGCAAGACCGTTGTTGACGGGGTGGCCTCCTTGCCACTGACCGGTGCACCGTTCAGTGAAATCTTCCTTCTCGCTCTCTCTCTGGTCCTCGGCGGATCGGTTGCAATCTGGCGGAATCGCGCTGGCTCGGGGTCCCTTCAGTGACACGCGACGTCGAAGGCGACGTGAGGGAGACGGGATAGCCGCCCTGCCCCCTGTTGACCGCCCCGGTGGCGAATCCGGCGGCCTTGCTCTTCACCCGGTACACATGCGTCACGGCGCCAGCCAGCTGCGGCCACACAACGCCGTTCCCGAGCTCTCGACCCGAGCACGTCGCCGAAGTCCCAGTCGAAGCCCTGTGGGGTGGCGAGGGCGTCCACCACTCCCCCACCAGCGGTCGGTCCCGACCACCGGATCGGCTTGCCGTCGTAGCCAGTTGCCCAGAAGGAGCCCACGATCCCGCAGATCCTGCCGTAGGTCTGGCTGGGAAACATGGCAATCGAGGCCGTGGGCATAGGGATCTTCTGCAGCAACGCCATCGCTGTTGCCTGCGGCGTGACAGGGGGCGGGCAGCCTCCCGGAGGACAGGGCGTCCTGGGCGTCACCCAGACGACCCGGGTCGGAGTCCCATCGCACATCTGCACCATCGGAACTGTCGGTGGGCCCGCCTCCGGCTGCTGTCCTTGCTGTTGCGAGGCGTTGATCAGACCGGCGATAGCGTCACCGAACTGCTGCTCAGCGGCCGCCATGCCCCTGAGCACGCACGCGGGGCCGGCGGGCCGGACTGCCGCGGGGGTCGGCCTGGCGCGTCGCACCACCAGGACGCTGTGATCGAGATTGAAGTCGTCCACCTGAGCGCCAGGGCCCGGCCCTCCGAGGCCATGTTCCGCAGGTGCTGGCTCATGCGATCGTCAACGTTCCGTAGCGTGGAGCACTGGAATCGCTGCTTCGCCTACCAGGTCTTCCCTCAGCTTTGGACCGAGGAGCTGAGTTAAAGCTTCGCTAACGGGCCACGCTCCTTGGGATCCCTCGATTCGCTAGCCTGGTTTCATGACCGACTGGGTGACCATCTCCGCGCTGGCGACCGCGGGTGGCACGCTGGTGCTGGCGGTGGCGACCTTCTCGTCGGTGCGCTCGGCCAATCGGGCGGCACGCACGGCCGAGCAGGCGGCACGCACGGCCGAACGCAGCTTTCAAGTCGCCCTGCGGCCCGTGCTCTTCCCGTCGCGACCGGACGACCCCCCCATGAAGATCAGATGGGGCGACAACCACTGGGCCCACGTGGACGGCGGGCGGGCCCTTGTGGACGAGGTGGACGGGGCCATCTACCTGGCCATGTCGCTCCGCAACGTCGGCGCCGGCATCGCCGTCATCCAGGGGTGGCTGGCGGGACCCGAGGAGCGAGGTCGTGAGCTCGAGCGCCCCGACCCCGCCGGCTTCCATACACAAGTCCGGGACCTCTACGTGCCCGCCGGTGACTCGGCCTTCTGGCAGGCGGGGATCCGCGAGCCGGGCCACCCGTCCCGTGCCGGCGTCGAGCAGGGCATCCAGGTGAAGTTCCTGATCATCGACATCCTGTACAGCGATCACGAGGGGGGCCAGCGCACCATCAGCCGGTTCTCAGCGGCCGAGCCAACTGGCGGCGGGAGCAGCTGGCTCTGCTCTGTCATCCGGCACTGGAACCTCGACCGGACGCACCCTCGCTGAACCCTCGTACCTGAGAGCAGCCGGGTTAAGCCTTCGGGGCCGCCCGCCCCCGGGGGACGAAGGGCGGGGCCGCCACCGTCACCTGCAGCCGCTTGCCCCGGACGTCCACCTCCAGGGCAAGGCCCGGCTCGACCGCACCGGGGCTCACGTACGCCAGTGCGATTCCCTTGCCGAGCGTCGGGGAGAAGTTCCCGCTCGTCACCATGCCCACCCGCTCACCGTCTCGAAGCACCGTCTGTTCGGCCCGGGGAATGCCGGGGCCGACCGCGACCAGCCCGATGAGCTGGCGGCTCGGCCCGGCCTCGCGGACGGCCTCGACGGCTGCCTTCCCCCGGAACCGGGGTTTCGACCAGTCGATGGTCCACCCAAGTCCCGCCTCGATCGGGTTGGTGTCGACCGAGATCTCGTGGCCGTGGAGCGGGTAGCCCATCTCCAGGCGCAGGGTGTCCCGTGCCCCCAGGCCCACGGGGAGGATGCCGTACGGCGCCCCCGCGTCAAGCAGGAGGTTCCAGATGCGCTGGGCGTCCTCTGCGGGAACGAACAGCTCGAAGCCGTACTCGCCGGTGTAGCCGGTCCGAGCTACCTGGACGGCCGCCCCGTCGAGGTCGAAATCGCCGAAGGCATGCAGTCGCAGCCCGGTCGCACCCGGCAGGAGGGCGTCGGCGACCTGGCGCGAGGCCGGGCCTTGCAGGGCCAGGATCGCCCACCGCTGCCTGGCGTCCGTGACCGTGGCCTCCGGGCCGGCAACCGAGGCGATGGCCTCGAGCACGGCGGGAGCGTTCGCGGCGTTGGGGACGACCAGCCACCCGTCGGGCCGGCGGTAGACGAACAGGTCGTCGACGATGCCGCCAGCCTCGGTCAGGACGAGGTTGTACCGGGCCCGCCACTCCGGGATGCTCCCCACGCCGTTGGTCACCGCCTGCTCCAGCGCCTCGATGGCGCCCGGGCCCTCGACCAGCAGCTTGCCCAGGTGGGATACATCGAACAGCCCGACCCGCTCCCGCACCGCGGTGTGCTCGGCCACGACCCCGGAGAACTGCAGCGGCATGTCCCAACCGGCGAAGTCGACGAGCCGGCCCCCCAGGGCGCGGTGGCCCTCGTAGAGCGGGGATCGCAGGCTCACGAAGCCCTGGGCTTGACAGGTTGCGGTTCGGGCGATGCCTGATGGTGATCCGAGTCGCCGTTGCTGGTGAGGTCGAGGCCGGCGGCGGGCACGTCGAGCGAGACGCCGGGTGGCACCGACCCGGGAGACTCCAGACCGTATTTCACGAGGAGGCTGAGGTAGTCACGCTGGTAGAAGATCTTGCAGCGGACCTCCGGGTAGAGCTCCCGGAGCCTGCGGACCTTGCGGTTCTTCTTCGTGACGAGCTTCTGGTTGAGGGTCGTGATCTCGATGTACTGGTCGTAGGCAGGAAGGTAGAAGTCCGGGGTGAAGCGTTGGGTCACGTTGCCCTCGGAGTCCCAGTCGATGTCGAAGGAGCGCGGCTCGTAGTCCCATTCGATCTGGTAGAAGTCGAGCAGCCTGGCGAACTGGCGCTCGGAGTAGTGAGCAAAGGCGACGGTCTCGCTACGGGGAGCGCCGTCCACATCCTGCTCACCGAAAGGCTGGATCGCTACTCCTCCCGAGCCCCTCCAGACGGAGCCACCTTCCGTTGGGGTGGCGGCTCGCCGACGTCCTCCTCGGGCACCACCGCCCCCACCGGGAGCGCTGTCTCCGCCGGTCGAAGCTCCGAAACCGAGCCACGCAGGCCGTCGATCACCGGGTCGATGGCGATGCCGAACACCCCCTGACCTCGGCGCAGCACATCAACGACCTCGTTGTCCGAATGGCACGCGAAGATCGAAACGCCATCGCTCACGATCGTGACGCCGCTCAGGTCCGAACCGAGCCCTCGCATGTAGTCGATGGCCTCCCGGACCCGCTGCAGGCTCACACCGGCGTCCAGGAGCTTCTTGATCAGCTTCAGCTCGACCAGGTCCTCGAAGGAGTACAGCCGCTGGCTGCCCGAGCCCTGCGCAGGCTGGACGCTGGGCGTCGCCAGTCCTGTCCGCGCCCAGTAGTCGAGCTGCCGGTAACTGATGCCGACGATCTTGCACACGTTCGGTCCGCGGAATCCGTGCATCGCGACCGTTTGTGACATGTGGGGGCCTTCCCGCTCGTGTAATTACGACAGCACCGAGGCTATGTCCACGCAAAAGCGAGCGTCAAGGTTTAGAGCCGCAGAAAAATCTTAACTTGACGTTGAGAGTTTCTGGCTCCCGACGTGGTTGCCGCCGGCTACTGGCTCTTGAAGTCCTCGGGGGTGACCTGATCAAGGAATTCACGGAATTTTTCCACTTCCGATTCCTCATTGTCGTCTTCCCGCATGCTGATGCTCGCCTCCTCGAGGACCTCCTCGGCGGCAAAGATCGGGGCGCCCGCGCGGACCGCCAGAGCGATGGCATCGGATGGCCGGCTGGACACTTCGTAGGTATGCCCGTGGGCCAGCATCCGGATGACGGCGTAGAAGGTGCCCTCTTTGAGCTCGGTGATGTCGATGCCCTCGACCGTGACGCCGATCTCGTCCACGATGTTCTTGAGCAGGTCGTGGGTCATCGGACGTTGGGTGACGACGCCCTGGAGGGCGAAGGCGATGGCCGTCGCCTCGACGGCGCCGATCCAGATGGGGAGAAACCTGCTGCCATCGCGCTCTTTAAGCAGCACGATGGGCTGATTGGTCGGCAACTCGACCCTGACTCCGACGAGCGTAACCTCGACCATCTTCACCGCCTGCGGTTGAGGCCGCCGGAGGGCCTTACCCCGAACATCATCGCACTAGTCTATT
>DASPZW010000273.1:0-2514 GCA_035636055.1 Actinomycetota bacterium | reverse complement strand
CGAGGCGGGATCGATGCCGGCGTTCCTTGCCGGCATCGAGGCGCAAACCCGCAAGCCCGACGAGATCATCCTGGTTGACGGCGGATCGACCGACGGCTCGGACCGCATCGCAGCACGCCACCCGGGCGTCACGCTGCTCCGGGTGCCGGGCAACCGCTCGGCCGGCCGCAATGCCGCCCTGGCCGCGACCGACGCCGACGTGATCGCGGCCACCGACCTCGGGTGCGCCCTGGAGGCCACGTGGCTGGAGCACATCGTCGAGCCCCTGGAAGCCGACGCCGGCATCGACGTCGTGGCCGGGTGGACCGTCCCGCCGCCTTTGGACGAGCGCGTGCGCGCCTCGGTGGCGGTACTGACCGTCCCGATCGAGCGCGTCGACCCTGCCAGCACCCGCCCCAGCACGCGCTCGGTGGCGTTCCGGCGGACCCGGGTTCACCCCTTCCCGGAGGGCTATTCCCACAACGAGGACGCGGTCTGGTTCGTCGAGCTGCGCCGGCGAGGGCTGCGCTTCGCGTTCGCCCGGGATGCACGGGTGGCCTGGAACGCACCCCGGGGGCCGCGGCGGCTGTACCGGGTGGTCGCGCGGTACGGGCGCGGCGACGGGGACGCCGGGCTGGATCCCCGCGCCTACCTGAAGGTCGCCGGTGAACTCTCGGCGCTGGGGCTGCTGGCGGCCGCATCCCTCCGGTTCTGGACCGCGAGGCTGGGCCTCGTCGCCGGCTGGGGCTACTTCACGATGCGCATGCGGCGCCGGGCCATCTCGACCCTCGGCTCGCCGTCTGCCTACCAGGCCCTGGTCCGCGTCCCGGCGTACGGCCTCGTCGTGAAAGCGGCACAGGTGGCCGGCTACGCCCGCGGCTCGCTCGAGCGGCGGCTCAGCCGGCGCGCCAGCCCCTGACCGCGGAGAACGGCAGGGAGAGATCTCTGAGAGCGGCGGCGACCCCCTGCGAATACCGGAGGTAGCCGCCGTTCAGGAGTTCCCGGGCAACGACGGGCACCCTGAAGAGCCGCCCGGTCGGCAGCGTGGCCCGGGACCGTAGGTGCCGTACCCGTGCGTGCAACCCGGCGACGTCGCGCACCGAGATGTTGATGGCCCCCTCCCGCCCGATCAGGCCGATGCGCTCGAGTGCCGCCTCCCACTGCTCCGCCTGGTGCCGCGGGTCGGGGTCGAGCCTGGCCGGGGGCGGGGGGTCCATCAGCAGCGGCTCGTCGATCAGGCGGACCTGCCAGCGCAACGAGACCACCAGGGCGATCCACCAGTCCGGTGCCCACAGGGCGGGGATCGGCACGATGTCGCCGCGGCACTCGGAGCGGAAGGTCACACCGGCCCCGTTCACGAAGTTCCGGTGCAGCAGCACGGCGTGCGCCTCGCCCAGGGTGACGTGCTCGCGCTCTTCGGGCTTCAGCACCCCCGCATCGGAGCTCACCACGCCGGCAAGCGGATGGGCGTCCAGGGCGGCAACGCAGCGCTGGAGCCGGTCCGGCATCCAGACGGTGTCCTGGGGGGTGAGCGAGATCAGGTCCCCGGTGCAGAGGGAGATCGCCCGCTCGACGCTCTTGGCGTAGCCAAGCCGGCGATCGTTGCGGTACAGCCGCACGCGGAACGGAGCCTCGGGCACGAAGCCCTGGAGGATGCCGACCGTCCCGTCGGTCGAGCCGTCGTCGCAGATCACGAGCTCGTCGGGCAACTGCGCCTGGCTGGCGATGCTGTGGAGCTGCTCGTCGAGGAGAGCCGCCCCGTTCAACGTGCACACGGCGACAGAGGTGGTGGCGGCCATGGTCTCATTAAGCGTAGCGCCGCCGGAGGGCTAAGAGGTCTTTCCGAAGTTTGGTGGTTTTTCGTCCGCAGCCAACGAATTCTTACCAAACTTCCGAAGGCTCAGCCGTTCAGCCGCTTGAGCGTCTTGAAGGCCTTGGCGTTCGCGTGCAGGGTCATGGGGTTCCACGCCAGCGAGAAGAGGCTCCACCAACCCAACGTCAGGTTGTGGGCCAGCACCTCCTTGTACGCCGCCACGCATTCCTCAAACGAACCGCTGTACGTGCGGGTCACCCGGCGGGCCATGAACAGCATGCCAGTGTGCTTCGTGAGGGGTAGATGGTAGACAGGTGCTGGCATGGCTGTGTCCCCCGTTCGTCGCGAGAAGCCTAAAGCCCGCAGGCGGGCCGAAGCAACAACCGGGGGCGGGTGAGGCCCAGGGCGGCGGGCGGCTATGGGGGGATCGACCACTCTTCGTGGTCATTTCGGTTTCGCCATTTTCCCATAACACCCGTCGCGGGTGCCTTGCGGCAGCCCCAGACCCGAACTTTGGCTGTTTGACCGCGCCTGGCGCGGCCAGACAGCCAAGGTTGTGCAGGGGCCCGCCCATCAGGTACGAGGGCGACCACAGAACGTGGTGAAGCTGGAGCAACACAGCCAGTCCGAGGCTGCGAAAAGGACCCGTTCTGGACAGACGACGACCGCCGGGTCGGCTCCAGAGACTTCGAGCCAAAACGCCGCAAAATGAGTGGTTTTGG
>DASPZW010000272.1:0-4420 GCA_035636055.1 Actinomycetota bacterium | reverse complement strand
GCATTTTCAGACACCCGCGTCTCCGGAGCAGGTCATTTTGCTTGGGGACGGGCCGGATCGCGCGTCTGGGGGCACTACAGCGGCCCCTTTTTGGCGAGAATCATTCTCAATACTTTCTGCTCGCTCACCTAGGCCCCGTCGGAGGACGGGCCCACCTCGTCCGGCCACTCCGGCGTCGTCGTGCCCTCCGCCGGAGGCCTTCCGCTCAGCAGCTCCTCGATAGCCGCCTCGGCGTCGGCGGCAGCGAGGCACAGCAGTTCGTCGCCGGCGATCAGCGGCGTCTCGTCCCGGGGCACGATCACGTGCTCGTTGCGCACGACGGCGACGATCGCGCAGTCCTGCGGCATCCCGAGCTCCCCGATGAGCTTGCCGACGGCCAGGGACCGGTCGCTGAGCGTCACCTCGACCAGCGACACCTTGCCTTTCTCGAGGCGCAGCAGCCGCACCAGGTCGCCGACGGAGACGGCTTCCTCGACGAGGGCGGTGAGCAGGTGCGGGGGGCTGACCGCGGCGTCCACGCCCCAGGACTCGTTGAAGAGCCAGTGGTTCTTCGGGTGGTTCACCCGGGCCAGCACTCGGGGGATCGCATACTCCTGTTTGGCCAGCAGGGACACGACGAGGTTGTCCTCGTCGTCGCCGGTGGCCGCCACCATGACGTCGCAGGTATCGAGGCCGATGCCCTGCAGCTCGAAGGGTTCGCAGGCGTCGGCGTGGATCCATGTGCAGGGCACCTTGCCGGAATCCCGCCGGATCACATCGGAATCCTGCTCCACGATGATGACCTCGTGGCCGTGTTGGACGAGGTCCGCCGCGATGTACTGGCCGACCTTGCCGGCCCCGGCGATGGCGACCTTCATGTCCTGAGCACCTTTCCCCTACTGGCGAGGTGGGCGTCCAGCTTCCCCAGCTCGCTGCGGATGACGACGAGGTTCAGGAAGTCTCCCTCCTGGATCAGGATCTTAGGCTCGGCGACCTCCGTCTGGCCGAATCGCGTGACGGCGGTCACGAGGATCCTACCGGGAACGTTCAGGTCGCCGATCTTGGCACCGGCGGCGGAGTCGGGCACCTCGACCCCGATGGCCACGACCGCACCGGAGCCAATCGTGCCGAGGATGGCCTCCGATGGCGGCATCACCCGCGCGAGCACCTGGTCGGTGGTCCATGCGACGGTGGCAACGGTGGGTATGCCGAGGCGCTCGTAGATCTGGGCTCGGCGGGGGTCGTAGATCCGGGCGGCGACGGTCCGCCGGCCGTAGTGCTCCTTGGCGATCCGGGCGCAGACGATGTTGGAGTTGTCGCCGTTGGTCACCGCGATGAAGACGTCGGCCTCCTTGATGCCGGCCTCCTCGAGGATGTCCCGGTCGAAGCCCGGTCCGACGAGCGTCTTGCCGTAAAAGCCCTGGTGGAGATGCTCGAAGGCGGCGGGGTTCTTGTCGATGATGGCCACGGTGAAGTGGCGTTGCGTCAAGGCGTCCGCCAACTCGGCGCCCACCCTTCCACAGCCCACGATGACGGCGTGCACGAGAGAAACGATACACGGCGGCCCGCCAATTTTTATGCCTCCCAAATAGACGGCGCGGTTTTCTTGACGAAATCCATACGCGCGAAGGGGTAGGTCAGGGAGTACAAAAGAGAGATGAGCAACTCTGGGGAGCCGCAGGCAAAGGACGATGGCGCGCCGGCAACGCCGGCGACGTCCCTGATCGACCGGCCTCCCCGCCGTCCCGACCGACCTGTTGTTTCTACGAGGTTTCGCCGCATCAAGCGCGTGATCGTCGGGAGCCCTCTTTCCACGGAACGCCTGGTCCACGAACGCCTTGGCAAGCCCACGGCGCTCGCAGTGTTCGCCAGCGACAACCTGTCCTCCTCGGCCTATGCCTCGGAAGAGATCATCCGCGTCCTGGTCGAGTATGCGGCCATCGGTGTCTTCGTCCTCGTCGTGCCGATCACGCTCGCCCTCCTGGCGGTGCTCGGCATCCTGCTGTTCTCGTACCGCCAGACCATCAAGGCCTACCCGCAGGCCGGCGGTGCCTACCTGGTGACCCGGGACAACTTCGGCCTGCTGCCGGCCCAGGTCGCCGGCGTCGCCCTGCTGACCGACTACATCCTCACCGTGGCGGTCTCGGTCTCGGCGGGGACGGCGGCGCTGACATCGGCATTCGGGGGCCTGTTCCCGTACCGGGTGCCGATATCGCTCGCCTTCATCGTCATCCTCACCTGGGGCAACCTCCGCGGCGTCAAGGAGGCCGGCCGGATGTTCGCGCTTCCCACGTTCTTCTTCATCGGCATGATGGGGCTGCTGTTCATGGCCGGCATGTACCGGTTCTTCACCGGGGGGATCCACCCCATCGCCTCTTTCCCGCACAACGAGCTGAAGTACGTGGGCCTGTTCGTGATCCTGAAGGCCTTCGCCTCCGGGGGGGCGGCGGTCACCGGCGTCGAGGCGATCTCCAACGGCGTCCCCGCCTTCAAGCCCCCCGAGTGGCGCAACGCCCGCACCACCCTCATGTGGATGGGCTCCCTGCTCGGCATCATGTTCCTTGGCCTGTCGATCCTGGCCGCAAAGCTGCGGGTGGTGCCCGACCCCACCGGAGCCAAGACGGTCATCTCGCAGGTGGGGCAGGGCGTCTTCGGGCATTCGGCCGCCGGCAGCATCCTGTTCTACCTGCTGCAGGCATCCACCATGCTGATCCTCGTGCTGGCGGCGAACACCAGCTTCGCCGACTTCCCCCGTCTGGCCAGCTTCCACGCCGGGGACCACTTCCTTCCCCGGCAGCTCACCCGCTACGGGGACCGCCTCGTCTTCTCCAACGGCATCATGGCGCTCGCCGCCGTCGCCTCGTTGCTCGTGATTGTGTTCAAGGCGAGCGTCAGCGCGTTGATCCCCCTCTACGCGATCGGGGTCTTCACCTCCTTCACGTTCTCGCAGCTGGGCATGGCGGTCCACCACATCCGCCTGAAGGAACCGGGGTGGCGGACGGGCATGTTCATCAACGGTCTCGGGGGGATCGTGAGCGGGGTCATGACGGTGATCATCGCGGCGGTCAAGTTCAGCCAGGGGGCCTGGGTGATCCTGATCGCTATCCCGCTGATGCTGGCGGGCCTGCTGCGCGTCCACCACCACTACCAGGAATCGGGCAGGATCCTGCGCGACGCCAGCCGGCGCCCGCCACTGGACTTCCCCCGCCAGCGGGTCATCATCCCCGCCTTCTTCCCCCAGGGCGGCGACGAGCGCTGCCTCCGCTCGGCGCTGGCGTACGCCCACCGGGTGTTCCCGACCGAGATCCGGCTGGTGCGCCTGGCGAGGGCCGGTGCCGACTACGCAGACTTCCTCGGCGAGGCGCCGGTGGGCGACGAAGTCCGGGAGGTGGCCCTCTCCGACGGCAGCCCGAAGGAGGCGCTGCTCGCCTACGTCCGCAAGGTCCGCCGTGAGGTAGGTCCCGGCGAGGTGCTGAACGTGATCATCCCCGAGACCGTGGCCGGCCTCGGCCTGCGCTACATCATCCGCGAGCGGCGCCTGCAGCGGCTCAAGTCAGCGCTGCTGGCGGAGGAGGCGGTCGTGGTGACGAATCTTGCCCACCACCAGGGTTACGAGGACCTGGAACCGGGCGAGCGGGCCAGGCGCGGGGTTGCTGCAGAACTGCCGTGGCGCCACGTTGCGGTGGTGCTCGTGGCCGGTGCCCACAACGCGAGCGTGAACGGTCTGCGGTACGCCCGCTCCCTCGGTGCCGACGAGATCCACGCGGTGACGGTGGAGACGGACCCGAAGGAGACCCCGAAGCTGCTGGCGGAGTGGGACGAGGCGGTCGGGGGACGGGTCCCCCTCGAGGTCCTGGCATCGCCCTACCGCCAGATCGCCGGCCCCGCCTTCGAGTGGGTACGGGCGAAGCTGGACGAGGACCCGCACACCTACGTCACCATCGTGATCCCGGAGTTCGTGGTCCGCAAGGCCTGGCATAACCTGCTCCACAACCACACCCCCTTGGTGCTGAAGCGGACCTTCCTGTTCGAGCCCTCCGTGGTGGTGGCCGCGGTGCCCTACCGCCTCGATCTCATCCCCGAATCCCTGCAGTCCGAGGTGGCCGGAGTGCACTAAGGGCCAGCCCCTCGAACCTTTACAGCTTCTTTACCAACTCCATATACTGGGTTCAGGAGATGAGCCCACTTTTCGCGTGTCATTGGCCGGATCGAGCCGTCTCGCCGCGGGTTGTATTTGACGGCCGAAATGGACGGCCGCGATGAAGATCCGTCAGGACACCGACGACCTCGAGCTCGACGAGTCCGAGGTGGCGCCGGGGCTCGAGCACACGAAGCCGCGGACCTCCGCCCGGTCCACGCTCCGCCCGCGCCAGCCGCACCGGTTCCGGCGGTTGAAGCGTCTCGTGGTCGGGACGCCGCTGTCCACGGAGCGGCTGATCCA
>DASPZW010000271.1:0-3672 GCA_035636055.1 Actinomycetota bacterium | reverse complement strand
CCCCTGGCGACGGAAACGAGGAGGGCCGGGGCCGTGGTTCGGGGGCGACTCACGAGGCTCCGTACACCCTGACGTTCAAGTGGAGCGGGGGCCCAACCCCCCGCGCGCCAAGTAGGGCCAGGGGGGCGGGGGCCGTGGTCTCGGAGGCGACTCACGAGGCCGACGAGACCCATTCGGACGGAAGCCACGCCTCGTGGCGGTTCTCGGAGCCGCCGAGGCCACGGCCCCCGACCGTCAGCGGCGATGTGAGTCGGGAAGGGGGGATTTGAACCCCCGGCCTCCACGTCCCGAACGTGGCGCGCTAACCAAGCTGCGCTACTTCCCGTAGACACCCAGTTTAGCGCCCGGGGCCCACCAGGGTCAGTGCCCGGTCGAGGTCCCCATCTGCCACTGCTCCCACTCCAGCATCCGGGCGTACAGCGCCTTGTCGAAGCTCGGTGGCGGCGGGGGAGGGGGCGGCTGCGGCGAGGGGGTCGGCGTCGGGACCACAACCGGCACGGGCGGCGGTGCCGGGACCGCAGGCTTGGGCGGCGGCGGGCCCGCCGGCTTCGGCGGAGCGACCGGCGCCGCCGCGACCACGGGCGGCGGTGCTGGCTTGGGCGCCGGAGGCTTCAGCAGTGGAAGGGGCGGCAGGGCGATGACAAGGCCGCCGGTGGTGTCGACGAAGTCCTCGACGACCATCAGGCCGATCGGCGAGTTCGCCACGGCGATCCCCACGAGGTGGTAGTCGGCGCCGACGATGATGACCTGGTGCTCCGGGCTGGCGACGAAGGCCGTATGCACCTGGTCGGCGTCCGGGCCGTACCCCACGTTCTCCCCGGCGGAGTTGGCGGTAGGGACGTTGTTGGGGAAGGCGGGGTTCTGGAAGATCCGGCGGGCGGCGGCCATGGCGTTGGCCTGCACCTGGGCGATGACGCTCAGGCTCGCATCCAGGGAGACGGGCCCGATGCCGTGTTGGGCACGGTCCTGGTTGATCAGGTCGAGGAGGTGACCCACCGGGCTCGCTTGGCCGAGGGCGGGAGCACCTGGAAACGCCACGGAGGCGAGGGAGGCCAGGCTGAGCGCCAAGCACCAGGTGGTCCGGCGCAGCGTCGAGCGCAATGTTGGGACTACGGTCATTCCACTCCAGACTTGTGGGCCATATCCAGCATCCTTTGTCGCCCGTACTCCGGCCCGATTTCCGCGTCCTGCACGCGCGCGTCACAACAAGGGCGTACTGCTTATGCGGGCAGGCGAACATGCTGCCGATGCAGGTTCCTAGGTGCTGCCCCCCGTGCCGGCCACGGCGTACCCCAGCGGCCCCGAGACGCCAAACACGTAGTGACACTGATCCAACCCTCTCCCCGGAGGGCTGCCCTCAGAATGTCCAAACACGGTTGAAGTGCTCGGGCCGCATCCTAGTTGACTGACCGCGACGGATGCAACCCCCCCCCAATCGTGGGACCAAATTCGAGCCAGGTGATTCAGCCAGGGCGGAACGCCCGAACAGCTCTAGCTGGGAAGCAGGCTTTCGGCAATCTGGATTGCGTTCAGTGCGGCACCCTTGCGCAGGTTGTCGCAGGCGCAGAAGAAGCAAAGCGCGCGAGCGTCGCTCAGATCCAGCCGAACTCGCCCAACATATGAAGGGTCCTTGCCGGCCGAAAGCTGGGGCGTCGGCAGGTCGGCAAGTTCGACGCCGGCGGCCTGATCCAGGCAGGCCAGCGCCGCCTCGAGGTCCACGTCCGCGGCGAAGCGCGCCCAGACGGCGGCCCCGTGGCCCACGATGGTCGGCACCCGGACACAGGTCGCTGTGACCTCGAGGGCCGGCAAACCGAGGATCTTGCGAGTCTCGGCGACCAGCTTCATCTCCTCGCTGGTATAGCCGTTGTCCTTGAGCGATCCCGCCCGGGGCACGACGTTGTAAGCGAGGGGGGCGGGGAATGCCTGCGGCGGGGGCAGGAGGTTGCCGGCGGTCCCGGCGGCCAGCGCCTCGGCGGCACCGGGGTCGCCTGCCAGCTTGGCCACCTGGTCGGTCAGTTCCTCGACACCGCCCCTCCCGGCACCGGACGCCGACTGGTAGGACGAGACGATGGCCTTCTCCAGGCCGAAGCGCTGGTGCAGGGCGCCGAGCGGCAGCACAACCCCCAGCGTGGTGCAGTTCGGGCTTGCGACGATGCCCTTCACAGCACCGGCGAGGGCGGCAGCGTTGACTTCGGGGCAGACGAGGGGCACATCCGGGTCCATCCGCCAGGCCGCCGAGTTGTCGACGACGATGGCTCCGGCCGCAGCCGCAACGGGGGCGAACGTGCGGGCGATGTCGTCGGGCGTGTCGAGGAGCACCAGATCGATCCCCTCGAAGACGCCGTCCTCCAGCACGCGGACCGGGATCTGGCCGTCCCCGAAGGCCACGAGGCGTCCGGCCGAGCGGGCAGACGCCACCGCCACGACCTCGGAGGCCGGGAAGGCCCGCTCGTGCAGGATGTCGAGCATCACCCGGCCGACGACGCCCGTGGCGCCGACGACGGCGACGCGAGGCCTCGCAGGAAGTCGTCTCATAGCTCCTCCTCCTCTTCGCCGTTCTTGCCGTGACTCTCCCGGAGGATGGCTCCCTCGGGCAGCTCGAAGGCGGCGTGGATGAGCCGCACCGCCCGATCCACCTCCGAAGCCCGGACGACGACCGAAATGCGGATCGACGAGGTCGAGATCATCTCGATGTTGATGCCGGCATCGGCGAGGGTCTCGAACATCTTCGCAGCGACGCCGGGATGGGACCGCATCCCGGCCCCCACGAGCGACACCTTCCCGATCTCCGGCTCTGCGGTCCAGCCCTCTGCCCCGACCTCGGCTGCGATGCGGCCGAGGGCCTCCTCGGAGCGGGAGAGGTCGTCCTTGGGGAGGGTGAAGGTCTGGTCGGTGCGCCCGTCCTCGGACACGTTCTGCACGATCATGTCGACGTTGATCGCCGCGGCGGCCAGGGACCCGAAGACCGTGGCGGCGATGCCCGGGCGGTCGGGTACCCGCCGGATGCGGATCATCGCCTCCGACTTGTCGTACACGACCCCCGAGATCAGGGCCTTTTCCATCCGCTCGTCACCTTCCTGGATGAATGTGCCCGTCTCATTGTTAAACGACGAGCGCACATGCACCACAACGCTGTAGTTGCGGGCGTACTCCACGGAGCGCAGCATCAGCACCCGCGCCCCGCTCGCGGCCATCTCCAGCATCTCCTCGTAGCTGACCACGTGGAGCTTGCGGGCGTCCGGGACGACCCGCGGGTCAGCAGTGTAGACGCCGTCGACGTCGGTGTAGATCTCGCAGACATCGGCGTGCAGGGCTGCGGCGATGGCCACCGCGGTGGTGTCCGACCCGCCCCGGCCCAGCGTGGTCACGTCGTTGCTCCCCGTGGACACGCCCTGGAACCCGGCGACGATCACGATCTTGCCGGCGTCCAGCGCCTCCAGGATGCGCCGGGCCCGCACGTCGACGATGCGGGCCTTGGTGTGGGTCGTGTCGGTGACGATGCCGGCCTGGGACCCGGTGAGGCTGATGGCGTCGTGGCCCATCTCGATGATGGCCATCGACAGCAGCGACATCGAGATCCGCTCACCCGCCGACAGCAGCATGTCGAGCTCCCGGGCGTGGGGCACCGGCGAGATCTCCAGCGCCTGCCGCATGAGCTCGTCGGTCGTGTGG
>DASPZW010000270.1:0-9450 GCA_035636055.1 Actinomycetota bacterium | reverse complement strand
GCTGCGCGGCAGCGGCCGCAGCGTCGTGATCAGCACCGCCGGCAGCCGGGAGATCTCACGGCCGAGGCAGTTCAGCGCCAGCAGGGTCGACGGGTCGGCCCACTGCAGGTCCTCCAGCGCCACCACCACCGGCCCCCCGGCGCAGAGGTGCTCCACGAAATCGATGAGGGCGTCCACGATGCGGAACTCCGCCTCGGGCGCGCCCGCCAGCAGCGGGGTCCCCGACGCCGGGGCGTGCTCGGGCCCCCGCGGCCAGCCGGCACCCGCCGGGGCGTAATGGGGGTCCACCGGCCCCGCGGCAGGCCCGGCGAGCAGCCGGGCGATCTCGGCCCGTCGTTCGTCCTCGCCCGGCCCGGGGTGGTCATCGAGCCGTCCCCGGCGCCCGATGCCGAGCGCCTCCGAGGCGGCGCCGAAGGGGCGGTGCCGCTCGAGCTCCTCGGCCCCCCCGACGAAGCAGCGAAACCCGAGGGCCTCGGCCCGCCCTAGGGCCTCTTCGAGGAGGAAGGTCTTGCCGATCCCGGCCTCGCCTTCCAGGGTGATCAGGTGGCCCTCGCCCCGAGCTGCCTGGGCAAGGAGCAGCTCGAGCTCAGAGAGCTCCGCGCTACGGCCGACAATCGGCGATACCGGGGCGTGTGGATGCCCTCGCAACCGTTACCCCCCTCCTTCGCCCCCCGGCGGTGGGCCGCCATTCTGGCGGTGTGCAACAAGGTGAACGCGGCTGCAGCGCTTCAGTCTACCGGCTGGAAGAGGTGCCCTCCAGGCCGGCTGTGGAGTCTCTCAGAGCCTATTTGGCCTGCTAAACCGCCAAATTGCCCCAGACCCCCCTCCGCCCTCCGCCCACCGGGCCATCCTCCTCTCGTGGCCCGCTCCTGGCGGAGCGTCCCACGAGCCATGGGGGATCCGCAGCTCATCCCCCTCCGCAACGCTGCGGGGGGCTGCTCCTCCCCCCTGGACCCCCGGGTTTCCCTCTCGTGGCCCGCTCCTGGCGGAGCGTCCCACGAGCCAGGGGGGATCCGCAGCTCATCCCCCTCCGCTGCGCTGCGGGGGGCTGCTCCTCCCCCCTGGACTCCCCTCCGCCTCCGGCCCCCGGACTGGGTCGCTAGGACGCCACCTCGATCCGGCCCGCCTTCGCGGCGGCCGCCAGCGCCGCGTAATCGCGCTCGGTCTGGTCCGCGTAGGCGTTGGCAAAGGCGACGATTGCCTTGTCGAAGTCGTCGCTGTGGCCGAGGTAGCCCCCGATCGCCGCCGGGTCGCCGGACCGGGCGTGGGCGCGGGCCAGCACCCAGCCGCACGATTGTGCGTAGACGGTGAGCTGCGCGGCGGTCAGCTCGCCGGTGTCCACGGACAGCTTCATGTCGGCCAGCTGGCGCACGTAGTAGTCGCGCCCGTCCCGGGCCCGCACCCAGCCGAGGAACGTGTCGCTGGCCGCCTGGTCGAGGCGCTGGCCGCGGACCACGCGTTCGCCGTGGTTGTGGTATGGGGAACGCCCGGCGACGGCTTCGAGGACGGACGCCTGGGCCTCCTTCACTTGCAGGAAGAGGGAATCCTCGTCGGACGCCCCGATCAGCAGCGCCACGGCGCACCGGGTCCCCACGCTGCCGACCCCGACGACCTTGCGGGCGGCATCGACCAGCCGGTACCGGTCGAGCAGAACCTGGCGCTCCGGGTCGAGACAGTCGCGGTACTGATCGTGAAGCGCAGCCATGCCCTCGAAGGTTTCGGGGCTGTCCCCGGTGGTGATGTGCTCGATGAGCGGCGGCCGGTCGAGGAGCCGGCGGCCGCCGTCCCCCTTCACGGTCAGCTTGGCCAGCAGCTGGCTGTTCGAGGACCCGTTCATCGCCTTGGCGATGGTGCGCTCGGCCTCCTTGTGCGTCGACCCGAGGATCGGGGCGACGGACTCCGCGTTCACCATGGCGTACCAGACCTGCAGGTGGGTCCAACCCGCCATCTCCCGCATGTGCTCCCGGTAGCTGCGGACGCACGCCTCGGCCAGCGCCGAGTTCACTGCCGCGGGGTGCTGGTACGTGCGCCCGGCCACGACGAAGCTGGTGGCAAGTAGCTTGACGTCCCACTCCCACGGGGCCAGGAGCGTCTCGTCGAAGTCGTTGACGTCGAAGATGAGGTTGCGCTCCGGGGTGCCGTAGAGCCCGAAGTTCGCCAGGTGGGCATCGCCGCCCGCCTGGACCCGAAGGCCGGTGGCCGGGGTGGCGGCGAGGTCGTGCGCCATCACTACCGCGGCCCCCCGCAGGAACGCGAACGGCGACTGGAGCATCCGGGCGTGGCGCAGGCCCACGAGCTCGGGGAGGCGGGTGGCCTCCTGGTCGAGGAGTAGCTGGACCGGGTCGGCCCGGTCCTTGGGAGGATCCCAGACGGCGTGAGCCGACCGGGGCACTTTCTCGCGCAGTGTATGGCCGGTGACGTCGGACCGTTGGCGGTCCACGCCTATCTTCGACCTCGCCACGGCAGTATCCTAATTGGTTCACGCGCCGTGCAGGCTTCCCGGGCTGGGGGGACCTTTGCATGTAGGCGACGTACAGAGCGTTCACCGCTGGAGAAGGACCCAGGGCCATGAGTCCTCCCGAACAGAGCGATCCGGCGCCTCACACCCAGGCCTCCCGGACCACCGGGCAGCCGTCCGGCAAGGCACAGAAACGCCGGGAGCGCCGGCTCGCCCCGGCTCCCTCGCGCGACAGCCGCGCCCCGGGCCTCACCCGCTTCCTCAACCGCGAGCTGGCCCGCATCGACTTCAACGACCGGGTGCTCGCCCTGGCGGAGGACCGGTCCCTCCCGGTGCTCGAGCGGGCCAAGTTCCTCGCGATCGTCAGCCAGAACCTCGACGAGCTGTTCCAGGTGCGCGTCGCCGCCCTCCACGAGCAGGTGTCCATCGGGGCGACGACCACATCCCCCGACGGCCTGACGCCCCAGGCGCAGCTCGCCGAGATCCGCATCCGCACCGAGGCGCACGTGGACCGGCGCTCCCGGATCTTCAAGGACGTGCTCGTCCCGGACCTCCAGGCGGCGGGCATCCGCTTCTCCCAGTGGAAGGAGCTGGACGACGACGACCGGGCTCACCTCGACCGGGTCTTCGAGCGCCGCATCTTCCCGGTGCTCACGCCGCTCGCGGTCGACCCCGCCCACCCCTTCCCCTACATCTCCAACCTCTCGCTCAACCTTGCCGTCGTCGTCCGGCAGGGGCCCCGCATCCCACCGCTCATGGCCCGGGTCAAGGTCCCGCCGCTGCTGCCGCGCTTTGTCGTCCTCCCCGACGGGGAGCGGTTCGTGCCCGTCGAGCAGGTGATCGCCGCCCACCTGGAGGCGCTCTTCCCGGGCATGCAGATCCAGGCCGACTACACCTTCCGCGTGACCCGCCAGACGGACTTCGAGACCGATGACGGGGCCTCGGACCTCCTCGTCGCCGTCGAATCCGTCATCCGGATGCGCAAGCGCTCCCCCATGGTCGTGCGCCTGGAGATCGAGAAGGGGACGTCGGGCTGGGTACAGGACCTGCTGATCCGTGAGCTCGAGCTCGACCCGTCCCAGGTCTATGCCATCCGGGGGCCGCTGGACCTCAAGGGGCTGTGGGCGCTGTACGCACTCGACCGGCCCGATCTCAAGGAGGAGCCGTGGACGGGCGTGACCGCTCCCCGGCTCACGCCCGCCGCGCCGGGCCATCACCCCGACATCTTCCCGATGCTCCGGCAGGGTGACGTGCTCGTCCACCACCCCTACGAGTCCTTCGCCACGTCCGTCGAGGCCTTCATCGACCAGGCGGCTGCCGATGCCGGCGTGCTCGCCATCAAGCAGACCCTCTACCGGACCTCGACGACGGAGAGCCCGATCGTGAAGGCGCTGATCCGCGCCGCGGAGTCCGGCAAGCAGGTCGTGGCCCTGGTCGAGCTCAAGGCCCGTTTCGACGAGGAGGCCAACATCGCCTGGGCCCGCGCCCTCGAGGAAGCCGGGGTCCACGTCGTCTACGGCGTCGTCGGCCTCAAGACCCACGCCAAGACGTCGCTCATCGTCCGGCAGGAGGCGTCCGGGATCCGGCTCTACGGCCACATCGGGACCGGTAACTACAACCCGGACACCGCGCGGCTGTACGAGGACGTGGGCCTCCTGACCGCCGACCCGGCTCTGGGCGCGGACCTGTCCGAGCTCTTCAACTACCTGACGGGCTACAGCCAGCGCCGCGAGTACCGCAAGCTCCTGGTCGCGCCGGTCACGCTGCGCACGCACCTCCTGGAACTGATCGGCGGGCAGGCGCACGAGGGTGGGCGCATCACGCTCAAGGTCAACAACCTCGCCGACCCCCGGATCATCGACGCCCTGTACGAGGCTTCGGCGGCCGGCTGTGAGACGGACCTCGTGGTCCGTAGCGTCTGCTGCCTACGACCGGGGGTGCCGGGGTTCTCGGAGCGGATCCGGGTGCGCTCGATCGTCGGCCGGTACCTCGAGCATTCCCGCATCAGCCGCTTCGGGACCCCGGGCGTGGACGCCGTCTACTACATCGGCTCGGCCGACCTGATGGTGCGCAACCTCGACGAGCGCGTGGAGGCGCTCGTGCCCGTGGCCGAGCCGGCCCTGACCGCCCGCCTGGACGAGATCCTCAGCGTCAACCTGGCCGACGACGTCCTGGCGTGGGAGCTGCTGCCCGACGGGTCGTGGAAGAAGGTGCCGACGCTGGTGGGCGTGAACACGCACAGAAGACTGCAGGAGCTGGCCCTGTCCCGCGCGCGGGGCCAGGAGGTGGAGCTTGTATGAGCGGGAGGTGAAGCTCTCCGCGCCGGCAGGCTTCCGATGGCCGGGGTTCGGCGACGAGACCGCCCTGGTTGCCACCCCGCTCGCCAAACGCACCTACCAGACCGCGTACTTCGACACGCCGGACCTCCGCCTGGCCCGGTGGGGCTGCAGCCTGCGCCACCGGAGTGGGGAAGGTTGGACGCTGAAGCTGCCCAGTTCCAATTCGGGTTCCGATTCGGGTGGCCACGGTGCCGGGCGCGGCCCGCTGCTGGTCCGCGGCGAGTACACCTTCGAGGGCGAAGCGAACCGGCCGCCGGAGGCTGCGCTCTCGCTCGTGACCGCCTACGTCCGGGGGTCGGAGACCAAGCCGGTGGCGCGTCTCAGGACGGTCCGGGAGCCGGTGCGCCTCGACGCGGCCGACGGCACTCAGGTGGCCGAGATGGTGCTCGACGAGGTGTCGGTGCTCGAGGGCCGCCGGCTTGTCGAGCGCTTCCGGGAGATCGAGGTCGAGGTCACCCCCGGCACCTCCGCCGAGACGCTGAGGGTCATCCTCTCTGCCCTCAAGGCGGCCGGCGCCGTGGCCACCGACCCGGTTCCCAAGTACGCCCGGGCCCTCGGCACGCGTGCGTGGCTGCCCCCCGAGGTCGTGGTGGGCGAGGTCGGTCAGCTGTCCACCGCCGGCCAGCTGGTCCGCAACGCCATCGCGGCATCGGTCGACCGGTACCTCCGCCAGGAACCAGGGGTCCGGCTGGGAGAGGACCCCGAAGCCGTCCACCAGGCCCGGGTCGCGACCCGGCGCCTGCGTTCCGACCTCCGCACGTTCGCGTCCCTGCTGGAGGAGACGTGGGAGCGCGACCTCGGCGACAAGCTGCGGTGGCTCGGCGGGCTCCTCGGCGGCGCCAGGGATGCCGACGTGCTGCACGCCCGCATCCGTACGCGCGCCGACTCCCTCCCGGACGACGACCGTCCGGCCGGGGCGAAGCTGGCGGCGGAGCTCACCAGCGACCAGCAGCGGGCACGGGTGCAGCTGCTCGCCGGCTTGGGCGAGGACGGGTACATCCCGGTGCTCCAGTCCCTCGTGGACGCGGCCCGGTCGCCGCGCCTGCTGCCGGAGGCCCACCAGGGCGCCCACGACGTCGCCCTGCGCCTGCTGGCCAAGCCGTGGCGCAAGCTGCGCCAGGAGGTCCGCTCGCTCGACGACCCCCCCAAAGACGAGGCCTTGCACGAGGTCAGGATCCGCGCGAAGCGGGTCCGGTACGCGGCGGAGGCAGTGGCGCCCGTGCTGGGCCGGCGCGCGACGCGGTTCGCTCGGGCCGCGGCCGAGCTCCAGGAGATCCTCGGGGAGCACCACGATGCCGTCGTCATGGGCCAGCTGCTGCGCGAGCGCGGGATCGGCGCCCCCGCCGAGGTGGCCTTCGCCGCCGGGGAGCTGGCCGGCCTGGAGCGCGCAGCCGCGGATCGCGCCCGCGGCGACTGGCCGGCAGCCTGGAAGCGCCTCCGCAAGGTGGCCCGCGCCATGGAGCTTTGACCAGGTCGTACCTCGTCCGGCACGGTGGGGCGGGGGACCGCCGCTCGTGGAAGCTGCCCGACGAGCTCCGGCCCCTGACGGAGCGGGGACGCCGGCAGGCCGAAGGGCTGGTGACCCTGCTGGCGGATGCGCAGTTCCGGCGGCTGGTGTCGAGTCCCTTCATGCGCTGCGTCCAGACCCTGGAGCCCCTGGCCACGGCACGGGGTATGGTCGTGGAGACGAACCCGGTCCTCGCCGAGGGTGCCGGTGGCCATGGAGCGATCAAGCTGCTGGCGGAGGAGGCTCCCGTCGTGGCGTGCAGCCACGGCGATGTGACCGAGGAAGCGCTCGACCTGCTGGCCTCGGCCGGAGTGCCGCTCACCGGGCGGGACGGGGAAACTCCCAAGGGGGCCACGTGGGCCTTCGACCTGCACGGCGGCGAGATCGCCGTCGGCGTCCTGTGGCCGCCTCCCGCGTGAGAGTCTTCTAAGGTCGCGAAGTCTTCCGCAGCTGTTCAACTTCCGTTCAGATAACCGCCTGAGTTCGTTCACCCGCCCCCGGTACCTTTGGCGGCGTGAGAGTTGCAGACCTCGACCTGGGTAGCACCTCCTTCCGGCTGGTCGTGGCGGACTGGGTTCCCGACAAGGGCCTCGTCCCCCGGCTTCAACGGAGGGAGCGCCTCAACCTCGGCATGGTCGTCGGCCGGGAGGGGCGGATCCCAGAGCCACACGCCTCCACGGCGGTCAAGGCGGTCGTCAAGCTGCGCCGCCGCGCCGAGTTGTCCGGTGTTTCATCGGTCGTGGCAGTTGCCACGAGCGCCCTGCGAGATGCTCGCAATCGGGAAAAGATGGTGCGCCGCTTGGCCGCGGCGGCCGGTGTACCCGTGCGGATCCTTTCGGGGGATGAGGAGGCAGCGCTCACCTTCGCTGCACTGCGAGCCGGGCTGCCGCTCGGAGTCCGAACCGGGGAACAGCGGTTCCTCGGTGTCGATCTCGGGGGCGGCAGCCCGGAACTGGCGGTCGGTTTCGGGTCAGACCTTGCGTGGACGGCGAGCCTCGAGCTGGGCGCGTCCCGGCTCGTCGGCAGCTTCATCCGCCACGATCCCGTCACGTGGGCCGAGCGGGAACGCCCGCTCTCCCACATCGACGCCAGCCTGGATCTCCTTCCCCCCGGCGACTTCTGGCCTTCACGGTGCGTCGCCGCCGGCGGCACCGTCAAGGCGCTTGCCCGGCTGATGATCACCTCGGGCCACCCCCGGGCGCCCATGAACGGGACGGAACTGGCCACCGACGACGTCGAGGTGCTGAGCGACGTCCTCCTCTCTGCCGGATCGAGGCGGCGCCGGCGCATTCCGGGCATGGACCGCCACCGTGCGGACGTCCTGGGGGCCGGGCAGGTGAACGGGGTGCCCTGCCGCTGGAGCGACGCATCCCGGCGGATGGCGGAACGCCTCGACTTCGTCCGGCGGGCCAGCGACATCCCACCCTTCCGCAGCCCGGCATGCTGATCGTCAACGGTGAGGACGACCATCCCGCGTTCGTGGCTTCGGCGGACGACCTGTACGAGGCCCTCTCCGCCCGCTGGTGGTCACCCGCTCAGGTCGAGCGGGTGCGGGTGGCGGGGCTCGGCCACGCGCTGGCGGAGGCGCCGGGGATCGACGCAGCCCCTCAGTCCCCGGGTGCGGCCCGCCTCGACGAGGTCATCACTGGCTGGCTCACCCGGCGCCTGGCCGGTTAGCGCCAGCGGACTCAGTCCTCGGCCATCTCCCGCGGCACGGCGAACTCGAGCAGCTGCGCCGGCTGGCCGCCGAGGTCCTTCCATTGCCCTGGCACCGCCAGGGACGCCAACGCTGCGGTTGGGTACTTGCCCTTGAGCCGGTTGAGGTCGTCGACGCTGCGCGCCAGCGTAATGGCCAGCTCCTGGATCGCCGGGTTGTGGCCGACGACCATGACCGAGGGGGTGGCAGGGGGGACCTTGCGGAGCCGCCGGAGCATCTCGCCCGACCCGGCGCCGTACAGCTCCTCCTCGACGAGGATCTCGACCGGGTCGCGGAAGGCGCTCGTGATGAGGCGGAGCGTGTCCATCGTCCGGCGCGCCGGGGAGCAGAGGACGAGGGCCGGAGAGATGCCCGCGCGCTCGATGTGCCGTGCCAGGGCCGCGGCGGCCCGCTTGCCCCGGGGGGCGAGTGGCCGCTCCCGGTCGGCGACCGTGTTCTCCCAGTCCGACTTGGCATGCCGCAGCAGGTACAGGTGGCGAGCAGCCTCCATAGGGGATGATGCTACTGGGTGTCCGGGAGGGAAGCCATGCAGCTGAGGCGCAACGAGGTGCAGGCCGCGGGCGGCATCGTCCTGCGGCAGATCGGCTGCGGCCCGACCGAGGTGGCCGTCATCCACCGCCCCTCCTACGACGACTGGACCCTGCCCAAAGGCAAGCTGAACCCTGGCGAGACGCACGAGGCGGCCGCGCTCCGTGAAGTGAAGGAGGAGACGGGCCTCGTGTGCCAGCTCGGCCGCCCGGCCGGGGAGGTCCGGTACCGGGACCGGAAGGGGCGCCCCAAGCTGGTGCGGTACTGGGTCATGCAGCCGAGCAGCCCGACCGGCAACGGGTTCGTCCCCAACGACGAGGTGGACCGGCTGCGGTGGCTGCCGCTCGCCGAAGCTCAGGACGTCCTCACCTACGCCCACGACCGGGAGATTTTGGCTGCCCTCAGGGCGTGAGAAGCCGTAACATGCAGCCGTGGAACTCAGCGGGTACGACATCGGTGGTGAGGGCCAGGGCCGTGAGCTGTCCCGCTCCGCGATCGCCGTCCTGGCCGCTGCCCTCCGCAAGGACCACGACGCCCTCCGAGCCTCCCTCCAGCTGGTGCCCGCGGAGTCGATGGCCACGACGCTCGCCGTCGTCTCGGCGGCCCTGCTGACCGAGGTCTACGGGTCAGTCGACCAGGCCCTCGGGGCCGTGAGCGCGCTGGGCCTCCGGATGGGCGGGGAACGGTAACCGACTCGCCTCGGGTTGGCCCGCGGGTGGGCCCCCGCGTGGGAGTTGACGTCGGGGGGACCTTCACCGACGTCGTCGTGGCGTTGGGGGACCGCCTCGTGGTCTGCAAGGTCCCGACTACACCGCAGGACCAGAGTGAGGGCTTCGGTCTCGGGTTGCGGGAGGCGATCGACCGGGCCGGAGCCGGCGCCCCCTCGGTGATCGCCCACGGC
>DASPZW010000269.1:0-7327 GCA_035636055.1 Actinomycetota bacterium | reverse complement strand
AGCTCCTCCAGCGCCCGGTACAGGAGTTCCCGCGCGCCGTCGGCATCTCCCCGCCTGTGCGCCAGCTTGGCTTGAAAGAAAACCAGCTCGGGGCCTCCGAGCGCCGGGTGCGTGGCCAGAGCCTCGAGTACGTCTTCCCGTCCGGAGTCCAGGAGCCGGTCTAGCAGGAGGTGATGCCACTCCGCCAGCGCGCCGGCCCGCTCCCGGGGGGTTGGCTCCCGGACGCCGCGGCCCCATCCCGGCTGTGGGGGGGAATCCTGGGCGGCCTGGCCCAGCGCGTGGAGGTAGCAGTCGGCAAAGAATATCCAGGCATCTATCGTGGGGAGCAGCGGGGTGACAACGGCGGCCAGGCTTTGCTCCTTCTGCCTCATCGAACCGAACCCCGTCCGGGTCCACCCGTAGGGCGACTCCCATTTGACGAGCTGGGCAGCGGCACACTTGGCGAAGGTGGGGAACCCGAGCTGGTCACGAACCTTCAGCCACAGCAGCGCCACGGCGTCGGACACGACGAGGCGGGCGGCCTCGACGGGGTCTTCTGAGCGGAAGTAGTCGAAGTTGCGGAGCTCGCAGGCGAGGTCGATGAGTTTCTCCATAGCCTCAGCCCCCGGCTCGATGTCATCGCTGCAAAGCGCCAGCCGGGCATCGGCGGCGAGGCGTCCGAAGGTGAATCGCCAGCGGGTCCGTTCACGGGGTGTGACTCGCCGGTCCCCGCCCAGGTAGGCGCCACACCGGGCCAGCTCGGCGAACCGGACCACCTCAAGGCGCACCGTCGCAGCGTCGATTTCCAGCTCGGGCCGCGCCACCGGCTTCTTCGCCTCCGCCGGCGCCAGCTCGGCTTCGATCCGTTCCCGCATGGCCGCCGAGCCCCGCCAATAGAGGTTCCAAAGGGCCTTCTTCAGGGCTTCGCTGCCGAGCGGGGCCAGCTCTTCATGGAACTGGCGGCGGTCCATCCGGTTCATGCACACCTCCCAGCCCGCCGTAGGGTGCCTGCGGCGGCGGGCGCGGTCGATGCGCGCGGACGCTTCCGCGGCACGAGGGCCGTAGGCCCGGTGGGGCCGCGCCCACAGGGTGAGGCATGCTTGACCACGGGGCAGCCGGCCTCCTCGATCGGGGAACCGGACCGGCAGCGGTCGAGGCTGGCGAGGAGCCCGCCGGGAAGGGCAGCCGACCTGCACTGCCCACTTCCTTGCGCCGTAACTACATCCATGCAACTCCTATTCTGCGTGGCCTCGGCTGCAATTGCAACGTCGCGAAGCCGTCTGGCCAGCGGTGGGGGCCCCGCCATCGGATCTTCGTCGAGCACGAAGTAGATGTGCACGGGCGGGCCGTGTCGTTCATGGCCGTCTCCCTCGTCTTGGGATTCCTCGTCGCCCCCGAGCCCACGCTTGAGCACCAAGCGGATGGTGTCGCTCATCGCCAGGCCTTCGTGGTTGCCCACTTCGGCGAGACGCCGCATCAATTCGTCGGAGAGCCGGAGACTGATGAGGTGGCTGGTGCTGGCACGCGGTGCCCGTGAACCCGACGAGAAGTAGCTCGACGGGGGAGTCCGGATCCCGTCCACCCGAGAATCGTAACACGGTGTATTGCTAACGCCAGGGGAGGATCTATGCCCCCAGGATCTCGCTCACTGAGAGAGCTCCCTCCGGGAACGCGAGGGGGGCCAGGCGTCCATCGGCTGCAATCTGCCGAACCTCACCGTATCCATCGGGACCGGGGTTGCGGTGGCAATCGACCTGCCGGAGATTCAGGTCGACGATCCACAACTCCGGTACGCCGGCGGCGGCATAGAGGGCCGCCTTGACCGAGCGATCGTAGGCGACAGACGAGTCGGACACCTCGATGAGCAGAAGGACGTCGCTCGGGCGTGGGTGACGCTCCGCGTAGTAGTCACTCCGGAATCGCAGCAGCCCAAGATCGGGTTGAGGCTCGGACAGGTCACTTGCCCGGACGGGGTTCTGGACCTGAACGACGGCCTGGCCGGCAAAGTGCCTCGAGAGCAGCGCGTTGAGACGGTTGACGCAGCCTGCGTGCGGGCTCCCGATGGGGTTCATCCGGACGATCTCGCCGTTAATGAGTTCGACGCGATCGTCTTCGCCGAGGATTCCGGCTTCTCCCATCCGGTGGTACTCCTCGACCGTGAACAGGCGGGGCTGGGGTCGAACGACCATATCGCTCCTTGCATGGTATCGGAACAGCGGGCAGCCAATACCACAGACATTATCTACATATAATAACATATAGCAACACTAGTTAGTGGTGCTCTGGCAGTGGGTGTCGGGTTAGGCGGCGTCGCAGGGCAGAGCAGCTTGACGACCTCTGGCCCCAAGTCCCGTTGAGGACTTGCGATCGTAGTCCCGGTCGACGTGGATCACACCAGGCCGTGATGGAAGGCGGTTTCAGCGATGGGCAGGTCGCGTACGGGTGTGCGCTGCCAGAAGGTCAGTCGTCGGCCAGGGCCTCGGCAACCGTGGCGAGGATCTCGTCGCCGTAACGCTCCAGGCGCCCGGGGCCGAGGCCCTTGACTCGCGCAAGCTGCTCCAGCGTGACGGGCGCCACCGCGGCGATGGCCTCCAGGACTGCGTCCCTGACGACGGCCTCAGGCTGAGTGTTGCCCCCGGCCCGGGTCTGGCGCCATTGACGGAGGAGCGCTTCCGTCCGCGCCTGGCGGGGCGTTTCCCCCGGCGGGCGCCCCAACCGGGTTCGGAGGCGGCCGATGGCAATGGCGGCTCCCCAAGGAACGAAGACCGATGCGCCTTCGACGCGCATGCGGACGCCCTCGGCCTCGAAGCGCTCCACGACGCCTTGGTAGCCCTGGGCCGAGATGGTCTGACCCATCGCGACGGGGGTCTCGTCGCCGGCTGGCGGCTCCGGAGCCGGAGCCCGCTCCGGTGTCCTCCCGGGCGACCCTCCCGTTGGCCTCCCCGGCGTCCTGCCCCGCAGGGACCCCTTGAGTTGCTGCGCCTTCGGGGGGCCCGCCACGGGGGCCGGCCGTTCCGGCGGATCGTCGGCCGGCTCACGGAACAATTCGGCGACGAAGGGGGAGGGAGGGTCCCCGCAGGAGACGGTGACGCTGGAGATGCCCCGGGTGATAGCCACGTGAAAGACGCGGCGCTCCTCTTCGACGTCGCCGGCCAGGCGGTGGGGCATGAGTCCGGCGGTGGCGCCGTGGACGACGACGTGGGCCCACTCACGACCCTTGACGGGGTGGACGGTGGAGAGGTGGACCCCCGCCGTGCTGAACGGCGTGCGAAGGCGGGCTTGCAGCCAGACCTCGAAGGTAGCCGGGTCAGGGTGGAGCCGCCCCAGGGCTACCAGGGCGTCGAGGTCGTCGGTGTGGACCGGGCGGTCCAGCCTCCGGCCGGAGGCCTCCATCGTCTTCATGGCGCCGTCCAGGCCGAGGTCGTCACGGATGGTGCCGAGCAGGGCGGAGGTGGTCGCCCCGGCTCTTGCCTTCGCGACGAGGATCCGCACGTCTGCCACCACGGCGGCCATCTTCGGGCCGTCACGACCGCCGGTTTTTCGGGCGAGGGCGTCCACGGCTTTCAGGTTGGCCTGCTTCGCCATCCGGTCGACAGCGGCGGCAGAGATGCCGCGGGGTGGCCGTTTCAGGGCCAGGCGGAGGTCGTCACCCCCGAGCTGATCCGGATTCCGCGCCAGCCGTACCCACGCCAGCGCCGCGGCGACTCCGCCCCGGCGAAGCCAGGACTCGTCGAGGCGGAGGCTCACCGGGATACCTGCCTCCAGGAGCGCCACTGCCACGGGCACCAGGGCGGCGTTGACGCGGCTCAGCACGGCAATGTCCCTGGGAGCGGCGTGCTCGCGTAGTATCCGTTGCACACGTGCCGTGGTGGCGGCCACGGCATCCTCGCCGGTGGTCCCCTCACCGATCACGACGAGGTCCTCCGCTCCGGCCGTACGCTGGTCCGGTGCTCGCAGGGACTTCGCTATCCGCAGGCGGTTGCGCCGGAGTAGGCGATCGGCGGCCGCCACGACCGGTGAGGGGCAACGATAGTTGATGCCCAGGGCATGCTCCGCCGCCCCGGGGAACAGGCCAGCGAAGTCGATCAACCACCGCGGTGACGCATCCGCATAGCCGTAGATCGTCTGGTCGTCGTCACCGACGCCGAACACGGCGCCATCTGGCCCGGCGACCAGCCGCACGAGCAGCACGTGGGCGGGTGTCAGATCCTGAAACTCGTCGATGAGCAGGACGCGGCAGGCGCGCTGGGCGCTGTGGCGCGCATCGGGCTCCCGCAGGAGGATCTCGATGGCCCGGTAGATCTGCTCGTCGAAATCCAGCTCCCCGCGTTGGCGAAGCAGGCTGCGGTAGCGCGGGAACACGTCGGTCAGCCCCTCCACGTCACCGTCATAGTCTTCCTCCACCTCCGCGGGGGAGCGCAGGCCCAGGCGGACGGCCGACATAGCCTCGATCCAGGCGGCGGCGGGATCGGTGTTGAGCCGCCGGGGGAGGTCGACCAGGCCATCGAGCAGCTCCCGAACTGCCGGCTCTTGGATCGTGTGCCTCTGGTCTGGGCGGGCAGCGAAGGGGGCAGCCCCGTTGACGATCGCCAGGGCGAGGGAGTTGAGGGTGCGGACCTGCAGCCCCGACACGTCGGCGCAGCGCTGGCGCATCTCCCCGGCCGCCCGGTTGTTGTAGGCGACCATGCACACCGCGCTCGGAGGGATCCCCCAATCTGACACCAGGTGACGAGCCCGCTCGGTCAGGACGCGAGTCTTCCCTGATCCCGCCGGGGCGATGATGCGGGCCGCGCTCCCCGGCTCGCACACCGCCCGGAGCTGGTCGGCCGACAGCGGGGCTGGCGTGTCGTTCGAGCCCAGCGGCCGAAGCGAGCCGTGCTCCAGGCAGATGCGGTGCACGAGGGCCGCGCCTTCGAGCAGCGAGGGGTCGAAGAATCGCAGCGGTCCCCCATCGCACCACACAGGGGTTCCGTCTGGCAGGGCGACGTCGGCGGGGGGGCCGGCCGAGGCACCGAGGGCAACGGCGCGATCGGTCAGCCAGAAGTGAGGCCCCCCCTCCTGGTACTCGACCGAGTTGCTCCGGACAAGGTGGCTCACGAGGTCTTCCCGGAACCGGAACCGCGCCCCCAGGAAGCATGGCTCGGCCAGTTCGACTGGCGGTGACGCCACGTCAGTGCCTCGGATCCGGAAGACGAGACGTCGGCGCTCGTGGGCAGCGGTGAGCAACAAGTCGATGAGCCTGTCGCCGACGGACCTCGCCTCGCCGATGTCCAGCAGCTCGCATTCTTGCCACGGGCCGGGGGGATCGCCCGGGGTGCCGCCCGGGGTGAGGATGAGGTTTCGCCCGAGGGCCTCAGGGCCAGCCGGACCGGTGTGGGCCAGAGGCGTTGCCGGGGCCTGCCTACCATCAGGCGAACCTCCCGCCGCCGTATCGGCGAAGGGTTCGGACGGGGGCCTCGGTGCCGACCTCTCCGCCCAACAGGCCCGCACTTCGGCGGCCCGCTCGTGGAAGCTGCCGCAGTACCGGCAGGCGATCAACGTGCCAGGCATCCCACCATGCTACGGCCTCGCCATGCACCCGGAGGCTGCAACTTCAGGCCGCCGGCCGCGGCAAAGCTCAGCGCATCAGAATGTCGTCGACGGCAAGTGCCACCTCTGGGAAGGCCAGCGGCGCCACGTGCCCACCCGCCGAAACGTGCCGGACATCGCGGTACCCATCGGGTCCGGGCGAGCGGAAGGACTCGAGCTGGCCCTTCGTCAGGTCGACAATCCACAAGTTCCGGCACGCCGGCGGCGGCGCACAGGGTCGCCTTGACCGAGCGGTCGAAGTCCACGGATGAATCGGACACCTCGATGAGCAGGAAATGTCCGGCCGCTGCGGGCGCACTCTGGGCCTGGTGGACTGCTTCGGGGCGCGGTTCTCCCGCTTCGTTCGGCGGGGAGGCTGGCAGCTTACGCCACTGAGGCGACGCGATGGGAACTGGCGACGGTAACGGTGATCACCGCCATCGAGGCCACCGGGCTCTTGAAGCCCCCCGACCTTGACGATCTGGCCGAGTCCTTCCTGAACGACAACGTCACTGTCAGCTACTCAATGGCATGGCTGTCGCCGGACTGGTGGACCCCGGAGTGGCTGAAGGAACTGGCTGACGACGTGGGGATGGCGAAGATTGCCGACGACGCCACAGGGACCGACCACCGCGCCGTGGGGCCGCCCCTGCGCCGCTGGGCGGCGAGCCGGGCGCTCCGGGAGATTCCCCAGCGGTTGGATGAACTGCTCTCCACCGCCAATGGCTTGCCGCCTCGGCATCGCGACGCGATGGTCCGTGGCCTCCTCGACGCCGCAGGCAGCCTCGACGAACCGCAGCGGCGCCAACTGGTCCGGCTAGGCCTGCAGTCAGGGCAGGGCCCCGTCCGGCTGGCTGCCCTGGAGTGGCTGTGCGAGCTGGACGGCGTGGAAGCGGCCCGCCGGCGCGCTCGTTCCGACCATGACGCCGCAGTGAAGAAATGGCAGCCGAGGCCGCAACCGCCGCCGGGCTGAGCCGCCCTGGTGTGTACGACCTGGGCTCACAGTGCGTAGACGGAGCCGGCCTGCAGAAGCCTCCAGCGACCACCCGAGCGTCGCGCCAGCACCAGGTTGCTGATGCTCCAGCCAACCTCGGCCAGATCGCTGACCTTCCGGGGGACCAACAAGGGGCCGATCTCGCCTCGGGAGCCGGCAAACCACATCTTGCCGGGCGCAAGCCTGGCGATCTTGACGTGGAGTTCATCGAATTCCTCGTCGCCGGCCTCGGGCTAGGTTTTGTCTGAGAGTTCGTTGAGGGATTCGCCCAATTCCTGGGCGCGGGGCAAGACGCGGGCCGCATTGCCTGCCAGGCCGATGGCCGCCCGGGTGTCCGCCGGGTCCGAGTAGCCGTGTTCCTCCAGCCAGGCGGCGAGCTTCTTGGTCACCGTTGCCGCTGAGGCGGTGAGGCCCCTTGTCGCCCCCACCGTGTCCACCAGGAAGTCGCCCAGGAACCGCTCAGTGTGATCTACGATCTTGTCCGGACCGAAGATGTTGCAGAAGGAGTTGGCTCGGGAATCCTGCCGCCACAGCGGCTCCCAGAACGCCGTCTCGTCGGGGTAGAGGGCCATGTAGCCCTCCCCGTCCAAGGACTCCGTCAAGAGGTAGACAACCTCCTGGTAGCTCGCCAGGGTCCTCGGCGACAGCCTTGCAGACTGCTCGGACAGGAACTGCTGCAAGGTGTCAGTGATCGTCGGGCGTGCGGTCTCCATCGATTCCTCCCCGGGTGGTCGCCATTGCCGGCGCAACAAGTCCCAATCGGCTCCGAACGTCTCGGCGCCTTCG
>DASPZW010000268.1:0-4915 GCA_035636055.1 Actinomycetota bacterium | reverse complement strand
GCCCCTCCATGCCGAACTGCGCCATGACCTTCATGATCGCCGGGATCAGCCGCTGCTCGGCGAAGGTGTTCATGGCCTCTTCGGACTCCCAGACGTCGAAGGACTTGACCCGGCCCCCGTCGACGATCATGGTGTGGCTGATGCCGCCGGCGGGCGGCTCCTCTGCGCCACCGACCTCCTTCGAGACGGCGAGCGCCTGCTCCAGGGTTACTCCTTCGGGCAGCGTGGTTATGCACAGAATGGCCATGTTCCTCCCCCGATCGTTGGACGGCCTGATGCTATCCGCTCGGCCTGCCCGTCGGGGCCCCGGCCGAGGGCCGAGGTGGCAGCAAACGTCGTCGGTATCCGGGGAACATCGCTGCCACACCTAGCCTGGAATGCCCGGCGTCGAGTCGATCGCAAAGACGGTCGCGGTCGGTCCGGCCCCGGCGGAGGATCCGTAGAAGGCGGCGTCGCCGAAGGCGAAGACCCCGCCGTCGGCCCCGGCAAGCCAGTAGCCCCTCCCATCGGCCGTGGCCGCCATCCCCGTGGCCGGCTTGTTGAGCCGAAGCCCCACCGCCGAGCCGTAGAAGGCGGCATCCCCGAAGGAGAACACGCCGCCGTCCCCCATCGCGAGCCAGGCGCCGCGACCGTCCGGCGTGCGGGCGATGCCCACCACGGGTTGGTTCGGGTGTGTGTACCCCGACGAGCCCACGATGCCAGGGGCGATCTGCTGGGCAAGGGGGATCGCGTCGCCGAAGTCGTAGATGATCCCTTTGCTGTCGGCGAGCCAGTAGCCCCGGCCGTCGGGGGTCGCGGCCATGCCGACAATGACACTCGTGCGAGGACCGATGCAGCCTCGAGGGATCACGAGGGTCAGCGGCAGGCAGGTGACCGCCGAACCGTAGTAGGCGGCGTCCCCGAAGGCGAAGACCCCGCCGTCGGCACCCACCAGCCAGTAGCCCCTGCCGTCCGGAGTTGCCACCATGCCCACGATGGGCCGGTTGAGCCTCAGCCCCACGGCGGAGCCGTAGAAACCTGCGTCCCCGAAGGCGAAGACCCCGCCGTCGGCGGCAGCCTCCCAATACCCTGTGCCGGTCGCCGGCAGGGCAGCGAAGCCGGTGACGGCGCCGTGGAAGGTGATGGGCCCTCCCGCCGGGAAGCCTGGTGGGACATAGGGCGCGGCGTCGCCGTACGTGGCCACCAGCGAGCCGTCATTCTCGGGCAGCCAGTAGCCCGCCCCCGAGGTCCGGATGGTGTAGAGGAGTGTCCCGTAGGAGGCATAGGTCCCGTTGGAGGCGGCACACGCCGGAGCGAGCAGGAGGTGCCCGGCGCCCCGGACCGTGGCGCTTCCAGCCCACGAGCCGTCGGCCTGGACGGTGAAGCCTGCCGTTGGCGAGAGGACGCCGTGGCTGTTCAGGTCGCCGAGGAGTTGTGTGAAGACGACGGTTGCGGTCACCGCCCCGGCGGGGATCGGGCAGGGGTCCACCGAGGTCACCGTGACGCTCGCACCGGACGGCCCCACGGTGGAGCTCAGCGAGAACGTGAGCTCGGCGTTCTGGGCCGCGGCGCCTGCCTGTTGCGCGGTGGCGCCTGCCTGCTGCGCCGAAGCGCTGGCCGGGACCAGGAGCACCGCCACGAGGGCAAGGATCGCCGCTCGAATCTGCTTCGTTCCAGTTTCAGGAAACGTGTGCACTATCTCCTCCTTGGTCCCTGATGAGTGGTTATGTCACCTTTGGGCGGAGGAGGTCAATCCCCAGTTCCAATGCCTTCGGGGGGAATTCGGACTGCGTCGCACACGCGGTGCGGGGCCTGCAGCCCCCCGGTGTCCGGGCGCCGGGCGCGGCTGGTGGTAGCATGAGGACACATGCCACTCGACACCGCCCGCAAGACCCAGCTCATCACCGAGCACGCCCGTTCCGCGGGCGACACCGGCTCGCCCGAGGTGCAGGTCGCGATGCTCACCCAGCGCATCGCAGACCTCACCGAGCACCTGAAGAAGTTCCGGGGGGACCACGCGTCCCGCCGGGGCCTGCTCCAGATGGTCGGTCGCCGCCGTCGCCTGCTCGATTACCTTCGACGGGAAGATGTCGCCCGCTACCGGGCCCTCATCGCCAAGCTCGGGCTGCGCCGGTAGTTCTCGCCGGTTCAGAAAGGAGACCGGGAAGCACCGCACCCCCCACCAGGGGTTTCCTTCACGTTCGGAGGCCGCCCGGTGACAGGTGCCAGTTGTCAGTGGCGAGCGCTCCACCCGCAGGTCGACGCCGGACCTCGCCGCGGAGCCTTCACCACTGAGAACTGGCCTTCCGGGAACCGTCCTCCCCAGATCACTCATGGGAGCTGACCACATGGAATCAGATTCGCAGGTTCATTCCGTAGAACGAAAGATCGGCGACCCGGTCTTCCGGTTCGAGACCGGGCGCCTCGCCCAGCAGGCCGACGGGGCAGTCCTCGCCCAGGTCGGCGAGACCACGGTGCTCGTCGCCGCCACCGCATCCCGAGGCGCCCGTGAGGGCGTCGATTTCTTTCCCCTCACCGTCGACGTCGAGGAGCGGATGTACGCAGCCGGCAAGATCCCCGGCGGCTTCTTCCGCCGCGAGGGCAGGCCCACCGAGCGGGCGATCCTGACCGCCCGCCTCATCGACCGCCCCCTGCGCCCGTGCTTCCCGGACGGGTTCCGCAACGAGGTGCACGTCGTGGCCACCGTCATGACGGTCGACCAGACCAACCAGCCCGACATCGTGGCGATCAACGGGGCGTCCGCGGCGCTCATGCTCTCGGGCATCCCCTTCGAGGGTCCCGTCGGCGCCGTGCGCCTGGCGCACGTCGAGGGCCGGTGGGTCGTCAACCCGACGTTCCAGGAGACCGAGAGCGCCACGTTCGAGATCGTCGTCGTCGGGCGGCGCAACACCGACGGCGGCGCCGGCATCCTGATGGTCGAGGCGGGCGCCACCGAGATCTCCCTCGACCTGGTCGCGGAAGGCGCCCCCGAGATGACGGAGGAGCTCGTCGCGGAGGGCCTGGAGGAGGCCAAGACCTGGATCCTCGAGGCCATCGCCCACCAGGAGGAGCTCGTTGCAGTCGCCGGGCAGCGGAACCCCAACAAGAAGTGGGTCATCGCGGCGCCGTACGACGCGGTGCTGTCCGACATGGTCGCCAGCAACGCCCGGGACCGCATCCTCGCCCTCGTCTCCGAGGCAGACAAGCAGACCCGGGAGAGCGGTCTCGACGAGTTGGCGGCCGAGGTGGTCGCCCACCTCGAGGCGGAGTACCCGGAACGGGCCAAGGAGATCGAGGCGGTCTTCCGCAAGCATGTGAAGACACTGATCCGGGAGCGCATCGTCAACGAGGGCAGGCGCATCGACGGCCGGGGACTCCGGGACATCCGCCCGATCTCCTGCGACGTCGGCATCCTGCCGAGGCTGCATGGCACCGGCCTCTTCAACCGGGGCCAGACCCAGGTCCTCTCGACGGTCACCCTTGGGATGCTGCGCATGGAGCAGATGCTCGACGACCTCGGGATCGCCGAGTCCAAGCGCTACATGCACCACTACAACTTCCCGCCGTTCTCGACCGGCGAGACCGGTTTCATGCGGGGGCCGAAGCGCCGAGAGATCGGCCACGGTGCCCTTGCCGAGCGGGCGCTGCTCCCCGTGATCCCCTCGGAGATGGATTTCCCGTACGCCCTCCGGGTCGTGAGCGAGGTCCTCTCGTCCAATGGCTCGACGTCGATGGCGAGCGTCTGCGGCTCGACGCTCTGCCTCATGGACGCCGGCGTGCCGATCAAGGAGCCCGTCGCCGGCATCGCCATGGGCCTCATCGCCGAGGGCGGCCGCTTCGTCACCCTCACCGACATCCTGGGGGCCGAGGACGCCTTCGGGGACATGGACCTCAAGGTCGCCGGCACCAAGACGATGGTCACGGCCCTCCAGCTCGACACGAAGATCTCGGGCATCCCGTCCGAGGTCCTCGCTGCCGCCCTGCAGCAGGCGCGCGAGGCCCGGCTCTACATCCTGGGCAAGATCGCCGAGGTCCTGCCGGCGCCCCGGCCCGAGCTGTCCCCGTACGCTCCCCGCATCGTGGCCTTCACGATCCCCGTCGACAAGATCGGCGAGGTCATCGGCCCGAAGGGCAAGCGGATCAACGAGATCATCGCCACCACGGGCGTCGAGATCGACATCGAGGACGACGGCACGGTGCGGATCGGCTCCAAGGAAGGTGGCTCGGCCGACGAGGCCCGCCGCCGCATCGAGGAGCTCGCCAACCCCCGGATGCCGCAGATCGGCGAGCGCTTCAACGGCATCGTGGTCAAGACGGCGCCCTTCGGTGCATTCGTGTCGCTGACCCCGAGCAAGGACGGACTTGTCCACATCTCCAAGCTCGGCGGCAACATCCGGCTGCGCCGGGTGGAGGACGTCATCTCCCAGGGCGACCCCCTCGAGGTCGAGGTCACCGACATCGACCCGATGGGCAAGATCTCGCTCGTGCCCGTCGAGCTGCCGCCGAGGGTGGCGGAGCTGCCGGCCGACTACGCCCAGGGCGAGTCTCGGGAACGTGGCGGGGACCGAGGCGGCGACCGTGGCCGAGGCGGCGACCGTGGCCGTGGCGGCGACCGTGGCGGACGCGATCGCGGCGGCTCTCGCCCGCGGTGAGGGGCGTCCCCGTGCGCCCCTCGCGGGGGCGGCTGCTCGTGCTCTGCCTGACCTCGCTGTTCTTCGCGGGCTTCCGGCCGGCGGCTGACACCGCCGGCCTGGCCCCGCCGCGGGAGCAGCCGCAGGACGTGGTCGCCTCGCGGTCGGGCTTCTCGCCGAGCGTGATCCACGCGCGCAAGGGCGAGGCGGTGCACCTGCGCCTCACCAGCCGCGACCAGGAGCACTGCTTCGCCGTGGACGCGTTCCGGATCGAGAAGCGGATCGTGCCCGGCCGCACCACCGCG
>DASPZW010000267.1:0-5076 GCA_035636055.1 Actinomycetota bacterium | reverse complement strand
TTCGTCAAGGTGGCGGAGGGCATCGAGGGCCTGGTCCACATCTCCGAACTTGCGGAGCGCCATGTCGAGCTGCCCGAGCAGGTCGTCTCGCTCGGCCAGGAGGTGTCCGTGAAGGTCATCGACGTCGATCTCGACCGGCGGCGGATCAGCCTCTCGATCAAGCAGGCTCTCGGCGGCCAGCCGGTGTCGGTGGCGGAGATCGAACGGGAGGAGGCCCGGGTGCCCGCGCCCGCCTCGGCCGACATCGCTCCCGAGCCGCAGCTCGACATTGCCCCGGAACCCGTACCGGAGCCGCTCGTGGCGGAGATGGTTGCCGCGGAGACCGCGGCCGGGGCTCCAGGCGAGCCGGCGGCCGCCAGCGCCAGCGACCCGGCGGCCGAGGTGGCCGGGGTGGCGGCGGAGCCGGAGGGGGCTGAGCCGACCGGGGCGGAACCCGCATTCGAAGGTGAGTTGCTGGCTTCGGCGGTCTCGCCGTCCGGAGAGTCGCTGGAGTCCATCCTCCAGGAGATGAAGCGGGACCTCGAGCGCTAGTCGTCCCGCGGGCGTGATCCTCGTCGGGCTCTCCGGGGGAATCGGTTCGGGGAAGTCGACGGTGGCGCGCCTGCTCGAGGACCGGGGTGCGGTCATCGTCGACGCCGACCGCATCACCCACGAGATCCTCGCGCCGGGCGGGGCCGCGGTCAGCGCTGTGGTGGAGCGCTTCGGCACGGGAGTCCTCCGCCCCGACGGCGGCATCGACCGGCCGAACCTCCGCTCGATCGTCTTCGCCGACGCGGGGGCCCGGCGGGACCTCGAGGCCATCACGCATCCGCTGATCTACGCCGGGATCGCCGCCCGGCTCGCTGCCCCCCACGCGCTGGACTCGGTGGTCGTGATCGACGCCCCGCTGCTCGTCGAGACGGCGGGTCGCGACCGGGTCGGCCTGCAGGCCCTCGTCGTGGTCGCCGCCGACGAGGCGCAGCAGATCGAGCGGGCCGTCGCCCGGAGCGGCATCACCCCAGCCGAGGCAGCCGCCGTGATAGCCGCCCAGGCCCCCGCGGAGCGCAAGCTGGCCGCAGCCGACTACGTCCTCGACAACCGGGGCAGCCCCGAAGACCTTGAGGCTGCCGTGGCGACGCTCTGGGAGGAGCTCATGGCCCGGTTCGGGGCCGGATCCGAGGAGGGGGGTCCAGGGGGGAGTAGCAGCCCGGCGGGGCGAAGCGGAGCCGGATGAGCTGCGCATCCCCCCTGGCTCCTATGCGGGGCTCGTGAGACGCTCCGAAGGAGCGGGTCACGAGAGGAAGATCAGGGGGTCCAGGGGGGTAGGCTGGCCGGCATGCCCCTGCGTGCCGTGTTCTTCGACGTCGGCGAGACCCTGCTGGCGCCGTACCCCTCCTTCGGGGAACTCTTCTCGGAGATCATGGGCGGCCTCGGGTACGAGGTGACCCCCGGCGACGTCGAGGAGGCCCTGGCGACCGTGGCGCCGAGCGTCGGTGAGGCCATCGGCCAGGCGAAGACCACGTGGTCCACGTCCCGGGAGGCCTCCCGCAGGTTCTGGCGCGACCTGTACGGCACCATGCTGGCCCACTGGGGCATCGATGACGCGTCGGGCGCCATCTTCGACGTCATCTACGGCCGGTTCACCAGCTACGAGTCCTACCGGCTCTTCCCGGACGTCATCCCCACGCTCACCGCCTGCCGCGGCGCAGGCCTCAAGCTCGGCATCGTCTCCAACTTCGAGGAGTGGCTGGAGGGCCTTCTGATCGAGATGGAGGTGGCCCCCTTCTTCGCCTTCATGGTGATCTCGGGCAAGGAGGGGGTCGAGAAACCCGACCCCGCCATCTTCCGCCTCGCCCTGGAGCGCAGCGGCGTCGCCCCCGAGGATGCGGTCTTCGTCGGGGACCACCCCAGGCTCGACGTGGCCGCCGCCTCGGAGCTGGGGATGACGGGGGTCCTGATCGACCGGCCGGGCCGCTACCCCGACTTCGAGGGCCTGCGCATCGAGCGCCTGACCGACCTGCTGCCGCTCCTGGAGGCCCCGTTGGCGTAGATTCCTTCCAGGAAGTGCGGAGCGCTCACCGGGAGTGCTGGCTGCCGGTCGACGAACCCTCGACCGGCTCCGCACCGAGAGCGAACTTGAGCATGCACTGGCCTCGGACCACCCTCTTCACTGACGGCGCCGAGGTCCCGTACAACTACGCCCGAGCGCACGGCGACAAGCAACTCCGCCTGCTTACGGTGGTCCGCTCCGGTCAGCGAGTGTTCCACGAGGTCATCGAGCGGTACCTCACTCGTATCACCTACGAGGGCGGGTGGGCCGCACGCCTAGTCCTCCCGATCACCGCAGAGCCGCTAATCATTGCCGACCCGGAGCGAGCGTTCGGTCAGCCGATCTTCATCCGCGGTGGAGCCCGATTGGCAGATGTGCGCGGCAGGATTAGGGCCGGCGAGGACCAGGAGTTTGTCGCGCAGGACTACGGCGTTCCGCTCGAAGACGTCCGGGCTGCTCATGCCTCGCACCCCCTCAGCCGCCGCCTGAGTTCTTCCTTGACCGCAGCCTCGGCCGTATCGTCGTGGCCGCGCTCACCTCAGGCGCTGGTTGCCTATAGGAAACACCCGGAGGGTGCTGCGGGCGAGCGCTTCCTGCTCCTCTGGATATCGGGTGATTCGCTCGTCCTTGGTGAACGCGACCCAGCCAGCCCGATCCACGTCCAGGATCCAATCGACGTCCTTCACCTCTTCGTCGCGACGGGGGGTGGGGGCGCGTCGCAGCGCCGGCACCCCTTGGCGCTCGGTCGTCGAGATCGAGGCGGAGGAAGTCGCCGCCTCGCTGCGGTGGGCGACCATGTCCATCACCAAGACCGCCAAGGCGGGGCATCCGACGAGGCCTGCGACCAGGGCGAGGAGTTGTCGAGTTAAGACACCAGCAGCATCCGGGGAGCCTCCGCGCGGTACGAGGAACAAAGTTCAGGGAGGCCTTCTCCGGGGGCCCTCAGGTAATCCCCTTCCGGAGCAATCTCCGTTCCCCCGTTTTCCCCCGTTTCCCTTCCGAGCCGTCGGGCGGTAACAGCAGTAACCGGCCGTTGGTACTGGGCAGAGACCCGGACCCACCCCGAGGCCGCAAGCGGGAAGGAAGATCGTGATGCGCAGAGCAGTCCTTGCAGGTGCCGTCGCAACGACCATGCTGAGCGGCGCAGCCGCCGCACTCATCCTCGGCCTCCCGGCCGGTGCCCACTCCGGGGAGCACGCCACCTCGACCGCGAAGGTGACGGCCGCGGCAGCGGCCGCATCGGGCGCCGTCTCGGTGCAGGCCGGTCTCGCAACCAACGTCTCGGCCCCCGCCGCCACCTCGGTGAAGGCCCCGGTCGTGGTGTCGGCCGGCACGCACGTGTCGACGCCCTCCACGTCCGGGACCACCCCGGCGGCCGCCACCACCAAGGTCGAGGCCAGCACCGGCGAAGCCCGAGAGGCTGGCGAACTCGAGGTCCTCGCCTCGGCCCTCCACCTCTCGGTCTCCGACCTGAAGGCCGCCCTCGCCGCCGGCAAGAGCCTGGCGCAGATCGCCACCTCGGCGGGCGTCGACCCGGCCAAGCTGATCTCCACCGTGGTCGCCGACGCCACGACCAAGATCGAGGCCGCCGTCGCGGCGGGCAAGCTCACGCAGGCGCAGGCCGACAAGATCATCGCCCTGCTGACGAGCCTGGTCACCAACGTGGTGAACCACGGGTTCGGCGACATCGGCGCCGGCTTCGGGAGCACCTTCAAGCTGCCGGTGAGCCTGGGCAGCCTCGGCAACCTCGCAGATCTCGGCAACCTTGCAGACCTGGGCAGCCTCGGCAACCTCACGAAGCTCCCGACCCTTGGCAACCTCGGCAACCTGCTCCCGAACCTCGGTAGCCCGGGCAGCCTCCCCAACCTTCCGAACATCGGCAACCTCGGGAACCTGAGCAGCCTGTTCGGCAGCTTCGGGAACTTCGGAAACCTCGGTAACGTGGGGAACTTCACCAACCTGTTCGGGCAGTTCGGTGCCCAGGGCAGCGCCGGTGCCGCCGTCAACCCCTCGTCGCTCATCTCGAGCCTGATCTCCATCGCCACCGGGGCCGTCAACTCCGCCCTCGGCGCCGGGCTGCTCAGCCAGACCCAGGCCAGCACGATCCTGTCCGGCCTGACCGCCACCATCACGAACCTGGTCAACAACCTCATGGGCTCCGGCGGGCCGCTCGGCAACCTGCCGGGGTTGGTCTCCGGCGGTGCCTGGACGAGCGCCCACCACCACTGAAACCGCAACGGTTCTTCTGCTCACGGGGGGCCCCCTGGCCCCCCGTGGCGTGCCCCGAGCCAATCCCCGAGGGCCCCGTACACTGTGCCCGTGAGTGCCTTCAAACTCGTCTCAGACTTCGCAGCCGCCGGGGATCAGCCCGTCGCCACCGCCAAGCTGGCGGAGGGGGTGCTCCGCGGTGACGACCGCCAGACCCTCCTCGGCATCACGGGGTCGGGCAAGAGCTTCACGGTGGCCGGGGTCATCGAGGCGGTGCAGCGCCCGACGCTGGTGATGGCCCCGAACAAGAGCCTGGCGGCCCAGCTCGCCAACGAGTTCAAGGAGTTCTTCCCGGGCAACGCCGTCGAGTACTTCGTCTCCTACTACGACTACTACCAGCCCGAGGCGTACATCCCCTCGAGCGACACCTACATCGAGAAGGACTCGTCGATCAACGACGAGATCGACCGCCTGCGCCACTCTGCCACCTCGGCTCTGCTGTCCCGGCGGGACGTGATCATCGTCGCCAGCGTCTCCTGCATCTACGGCCTGGGGTCGCCGGAGGAGTACGAGGCCCACCTGCTGCGCCTGAAGGTCGGCCACGACTACGAGCAGCGGGCGATCCTGGGCCGCCTCGTCGACATGGCCTACGAGCGCAACGAGTTCAGCTTCGCCCGGGGCAAGTTCCGGGTGCGGGGCGACACCATCGACATCCTCCCGGCTTACGAGGAGAGCGCCTTCCGGGTCGAGCTGTTCGGGGACACCGTCGAGCGCCTCGTCCGCATGGACCCTCTCACCGGCGAGGTCCTCGGCGAGCTGGAGGAGCTCGTCGTGTTCCC
>DASPZW010000266.1:0-8757 GCA_035636055.1 Actinomycetota bacterium | reverse complement strand
AACGTACTGAGCGCCTTCGGGCAGCAGGATGGGCCGCGACTCGACTTCGTCCAAGCCAGCGCGGAAGCGGTTCAAAGCGATCTCGTCGGTGTTCGGCCCGGTGAGGAACGCGTCGATCGCCTCGCGCACAAGAGCTGACTTCGTGGTGCCAGACGTTGCTGCCCGCTTCGACAGACGAGCATCCTGATCCTCATCCAGATAGATCTGCGTGCGCTTCATGGTGTACGTAGCATACATCGTGAGTCGGTGGAACCGGCGACCGTCTGGGGCTGGCAGCAGGTGTTCTCCGACCTGGTCATACCCGTTATACTGGCGGTATGAAGGTGGCCATTTCGATTGCTGACGACCTGTTTGCTGAGGCTGAGCAGGTCGCCGCTCGCTTGGGGCTGAATCGGTCGCAGCTCTACGCCCAAGCCATTCAGCGCTTTCTCAAGTCGCAGGATCCCGATCCGGTCACGGCCAAGCTCGATGAGCTGGCCGGCGAGTTCGGTTCAGGCGCCGGTGCCGCAGCCGGTCGCAGGCTCATCGAACGGGGTGCCTGGGAGTGGTGAGGCGGGGCGAGGTCTGGTGGGTTGACTTCGGCGATCCCCTTGGTTCCGCACCTGCGTACCGCCGGCCTGCCGCGGTTGTGTCCTCCGACAGGTTCAATCGATCCAGGCTCGCCACAGTGATCGTGGCCGCGGTGACCTCCAACCTCAAGCTGGGCGACGCACCCGGCAATGTGGTCCTCACGCCAGCTGATAGCGGCCTCCCCAAACCATCGGTGATCAACGTTTCCCAGTTGCTCACCATCGACCGCGACCTGCTTCAGGCCCAGGTCGGCACGCTCGGTTCAGTGCAGGTGCGTGCCCTCGACGCGGGTCTGCATCTCGTCGTCGGTTTGTAGTCATCTGGCACCGGGTGGGCACATTTGATCTACGCTCTCCGTCGGAGCCGACGGCGAGGGTCGAGGTCGAGGACTGCCAGATCCGTCATGACAACCACGTCGACTGCCTTGGACTTCGCCGCCGCCCTTTTCGCCGCCGCAGGGGGCGACGCCGGCACCAACTTCGTCTGCTCCCCGTGGTCGGTTGCCACGGCGTTGTCGGCCCTCGCCCACGGGACGGACGCCGCAGCCCGGGAGGAGATCGTTGCCGCCGTAGGCCCCGTCAACGCCCTGAGGGACACGGCCCGGCTCGTCGCCGAGGCTCCCCAGTCGGCGGATTCGGTGCTCGCCGTCGCCAACCGGTTGTGGGTGGACGAGCACGCCATGCCCGATCCGAGATTCGCCTCGTCGTTGGCCGCCTGGCCCGGGGCCGCGGTGCTCCAGGCCCCCATCGGCCGCGATCCCGAGGCAGCCCGGGTGGCGATCAACGGGGACGTGGCCTCGACGACCCGGGACCTCATTCCCGAAATCCTTGCGCCGGGCATGCTGCAGGGCGCTCGGGCGGTACTCGTGAACGCCTTGTACCTCCTCGCCGGCTGGCTGCACCCGTTCAACCCCGAGGCGACCGCCCCGGAACCGTTCCGTTCCCCTGGTGGCGACCGGGAGGTCCCGATGATGCGGGCCAGACTGGAGGCCCCCTACGCCCGCAGCCCCGGCGGGGAGTACGTGAGCCTGCACCTGGGGCTGGGGCTGGGGCTGGCGGCCGAGGTGCTGCTGCCGCCACCCGGGCCCCTTACCGTGACGGGCGCTGCGATCGCCGCGGCACGGAAGGCCGCGACCGCTCACCACGTCCAGCTCCGCCTTCCACGGGTCCGGGTCGAGGGGAGGGCCGGGCTTGAGGGCCCCCTGGCGGACCTTGGTGTGCGACGCATCTTCGATCCTGGCGCATCGGCGGTCACCGGCGTGGTCGACGAGCCGCTCTACGTCTCCGACGCCGTGCACCAGGCCGTGCTGCACATGGACGAGGTCGGCATCGAGGCAGCGGCCGCAACCGCCATGCTCATGCTGCGGGCAGCCCACCGCCCGCTCCCTGCGGTCGAGATGCTGGTGGACCGGCCCTTTTGGCTGCTCGTCACCCACCGGGCGACCGGGTCCGTCCTGTTCATGGCCCGAGTCGTGGATCCCTGAGGTCATGGCCCGAGTCTTCGATCCCTGAGGTCGTGGATCCCTGAGGGCGCGGCGCCCCGGGGTCAGGATCCGCTGTCTGCCTGCGAGCCCATGCGCCGTTGCATCTCCTCCCGCGTCACGTCCTCGATGTGGGAGTTCACGTTCCAGCGGTGGCCGAACGGATCCTCGAACTGGCCAGACCGATCGCCGTAGAACTGGTCCTCCACGGCGCGGATGGAGGTCGCCCCCTCCTGGAGGGCGCGGTCGAAGACCTCGTCCACGTCCTCGACGTAGACGCTGATCGTGACCGCGGTGCCACCGAGCTCTTTGGGGCTGCGGGCCGCCCCCGGGTACGGGTCGGACAGCATGATGAGGCAGTTGCCCAATACCAGCTCACAGTGGCCGACGGTGCCGTCAGGCATCGGCAGGCGGACGCGCTCGGTGGTGCCGAGGACCGTTTTGTAGAACTCGATGGCTCGGGCCGCTCCGTCGACGCAGAGGTAGGGAGTGACCTGGGGGTAGTGCTCGGGGATGGGGTTGACGCTGACCATGGGCGCCTCCCGTCGGGGATCGTTCGGGTTGAAACTTCCCAGGAGAGGATACCCGTTCGTGCCTTCCGCATTGCCACGTAGAATGGGGACCCACACGACTGCTTTGACCAAGGAGACCGAGGATGACGCACGCCGAAGCCGAGGGCCACCACCACGCAGAAGGCTGCTCTCACGACCATGCAGCGACCGGTGAGCTGTGCGCCCAGGATGCCGCCTGTGCCGGCAGCGCCGAGGCCTGCGGTATGGAGGAGGGCGCGTGCTGCGGCGGCCACGGCCAGAACGACCTCTTCGCCTTCCCGACGACCGCTGAGTCCGTGACCGTCCCGGCCGTCCAGCTCGCCGGGCTGCTCGACCTCGTGGAGAAGCTCTGTGAGGACCCCCGCCTGCTCACCCAGGAGCCCGACTACCTCGAGGCCCAGCGTGCGCTCGGCGAACAGGCTCCGGAGCTGGTCAGTCTACGTGACGAGTTCCTCGATCGCATGCGGACCCTCCTCTCGGAGGCCCAGGCAGCACACTGAGTCAACCCGGCCGGCGCGTGCCTCGAAGCCGCTGCGGGCGAGCTGCGCCGCCACACCGCCAGCCATCGAGAGGAGCGCCGCATGGAAGTCGAGTCGTACGAGGACGGCGTACCGTCCTGGGTCGACCACAGCAGCCCTGACCCGGCAAAGGCAGGGGAGTTCTACAGCGGACTGTTCGGCTGGACCGTCGACGTCGGCCCCCCCGAGTACGGCGGCTACGCGATGGCGCGCAAGGCGGGCAAGGACGTCGCTGGCATCGGCCCGCTGATGGGGCCGGGCCCGACGGTCTGGAGCACCTACGTCAACGTGGACTCGGCCGACGATGCCGCCGCCAAGGTCACGGAGAACGGGGGCCAGGTCCTTGTCGCACCGATGGACGTCATGGAGGCCGGCCGTATGGCCATCTTCATGGACCCCGCCGGTGCCGTGTTCGGCGTCTGGCAGCCCGGTGCGCACAAGGGTGCCGGCTTGGTTAACGAGGATGGAACCCTCACCTGGAACGAGCTGGTCACCTCAGACGTCGAGGGGTCGAAGACGTTCTACGGCGCCGTGTTCGGCTGGGGCAGCGCCTCCCACGAAGGGGGCCCTCCGGGCGGGTACACGGAGTGGAAGCTCGGCGATCGCACCATCGGCGGGATGATGGCCAAGCCCCCCGGCATGCCCGCCCAGTTGCCGTCGCACTGGGGTATCTACTTCATGGTTACCGACGTCGACGCCACGGTGGCCAAGGCCGAGGAGCTGGGCGGCACGGCATACCTGGCGGCCTTCGACAGCCCCCAGGGCCGCCTCGCAGGGCTGGTCGATCCCGAGGGAGCCCGGTTCAGCGTCATCGACCCCACCGGCGTTCCTGCCCAGTAGGCATTTGGCCCCGTCGACGGTGATCGACATCCGGGAGCTCGTCGTCGCCGAGCGGACCAGCTGGGAGCAGTTCCAGTCGCTCATCGGGGCCCTCGGCCCTGAGCAGCTGCTCCAGCCCGGGTACTTCGAGGAGGGTTGGTCGGCAAAGGACCTGCTGGCCCATGTCGCGGGCTGGCTGGCCGAGGCCGTTCTCGTCCTGGAGCAGATGCGCGCCGGTACCTACATCGGGACCGATATGGACATCGACGCCATGAACGCGGTCTTTCTCGAGGCCAACAAACCGGAACCCTTCACCATCGTGGCGACCGAGGCCCACGCGTCCCGGACCCGCCTGCTGCAGGAGGTCCAGCTGCTGGAGGGCGTCACCGAGCAAGCCGCGGTGTGGCTGCGCAAGGCAGGCCCCGAGCACTACGCCGAGCACCTACCCCGCCTCCGGGAATGGGTCAAGGAGTTGCGCGGGTAGACGGCCGGCCATGCACGGCTCAGGCGTCCTCGGGGACCTCCCGCCCGTGGAGCGTCACGAGCGTGTGGGCTCCGTCGGGGCCCTCGACGTCGATGCTGCGGACCGCGCTCGGTGACGGGGGGTCGAAGACGATCTTCCAGGGGTTCTGTACCAGATGTTCCAGAACGGGGTCGTCGGTATCGCGGCCGCGCACGGAAACGATGAAGACCTCGTCCTTGTCGTCGTAGTTGACCATCGCGAGCGGCAGCTGGTCGGCTTCCACCCGGCTGCCGAGCTCGGCCGTCACGACCTCGATGGTGACGGGTTCGCCTTCGAGTTCGCGGGTCACCACATCGAGGAACTCGCGCCACTCCTGACGCACCGGCTGACGCATCTGCTGGCTCATCCGTGTCTCCCTTCGCGTGTTCGGCGACTCTACTCCGGTGGTTGCGTCTCCGGACAACCGATCGTAAGCTAATCATTAGCTATGAATCATTCGCCGCATCACTCGCCGGACCGCTCCCTCGGCAGGCAGCTTGCCTGGACCTCCAAGGCCACCCGGGCCGAGTTCGATGCCCGGCTGTCCGAGGTGGGCGGCAGCCTGACGACCTTCATCGTGCTGCGCCTCGCCGACGAGGCGCCCGGTGGCCTGGAGCTGTCCCAGCGGGAGCTTGCGGGGCGTATGGGGGTCGAGGGTCCTACCATGGTCCGCCACCTCGACCGTCTGGAGAAGGAGGGCCTGATCCAGCGCCGCCGGGACACCAACGACCGGAGAGTGACGCGGATCACCGTCACGCCCGCCGGGAGCGTGCTGCTCGGGGCGCTGCGGGAGGTGGCGGACGCCATGGACGAGGAGATCGAAACGCTGCTCGGCCCGGAGACCTACGTTGCGATCGCGGCAGCGCTGGAGCGTCTCCGGGAGCACATGACCCGGCTGGCAGGAGAAAGGAAGGCCAATGCTCACGCAACCCTCTGAGCCCGATCTGGCGCAGGAAACGGCGACCGAGGCGCCGCCCGACCCGAGGCCCGAGCCCGCCGACCGGGAGGTCATCCACACGGAGGGCCTCACCAAGGAGTACCCGGGCATGGACATCCCGGCCGTGGACCACCTCGACCTGTCGGTCACCCACGGGGAGATCTTCGGCCTGCTCGGCCCGAACGGGGCGGGGAAGACCACGACCGCCGGCATGCTGACGACCCGGGTGATCCCGACCTCGGGGAAGGCCGTCGTCGGGGGGATCGACGTGGTCGCACACCCCGCCCTGGCCAAGCAGGCCATCGGCGTCGTCCCCCAGCAGAACACGCTCGACCGGTCGCTGACGGTCTGGGAGAACCTCTACTACCACGGCCGGTTCTTCGGGATGAGCCGCAAGGCGTCCCACGCGGCTGCGGACGCGCTCCTCGAGCAGTTCCACCTGGCCAAGTGGGCCAAGGCCTCGGTGTTCGCCCTCTCCGGCGGGATGGCGCAGCGGCTGATGGTCGCCCGGGCCATCCTGCACCGGCCCCGGATCCTCTTCCTCGACGAGCCCACGGCCGGGCTCGATCCCCAGAGCCGCCTCGCGCTCTGGGAGATCCTCATGGAGTTGCATGCCGAGGGCCAGACCATCCTGCTCACGACCCACTACATGGAAGAGGCGGACCAGCTCTGCAGCCGCGTGGCGATCATGGACCACGGCAAGGTCCTGGCCCTCGACACCCCCGCCGCGCTCAAGTCGTCGCTGGGGGCCGAGACGATCGTGACCGTGACCGCCGACGGCGACCTCGGAGAACTGGCGCTCCTGCTTGGCCGTGAGGTGCAGGGGGTCGTCGCCAGCCGGCAGGTCGAGGGGACCGTGGTGCTGCATGCCACCGGGGCCTCCGGGCTGCTGCCCCAGGTGGTGAACGCCGCCGAGCGGGGCGGGTTCGCCGTCCGCGACCTGTCGCTCGCCGAGCCCAGCCTGGAGACCGTCTTCATCCACCTCACCGGAAAGGAGCTGCGCGACTGATGGCCACCGTCACCGCCCCCAGCGCCACGACGTCACCTCCCGCCCCCCAGGGGGCCCAGATCGGCAGGTCGGCCTCGCAGGCCAGCCGCAGCGCCTTCGCCGCCCTCCTGCTCCGCGACCTGAGCGTCCTCAAGAAGAACCTCGGTGAGTTCATTCCCCGCACGCTCATCCAGCCGTTCCTGCTGGTGTTCGTGTTCCTCTACGTGTTCCCCAAGATCGGCCAGGGCGTCGGCGGCGGCAGGTCGGGCGGTGAGTCGTTCTTCGCCACCATCCTGGTCGCCGGCGTGGTCGGGCTGTCGATCATGTTCCAGGGCATCCAGTCGGTGGCCCTGCCGATGGTGCAGGAGTTCGGCTACACCAAGGAGATCGAAGACCGGGTGCTGGCCCCGCTGCCGGTGAGCCTCGTCGCCGTCGGCAAGGTGGTCGCCGGCGCCCTCCAGGGCCTGATCGCCGCCTGCGTCGTGTTCCCGATCGCCGCGGTCGTGCACGCGGCCGGCGTCCAGCCCCACCTCACGGTCCACTGGCTGATCCTCGTGACGCTGATCCCCCTGGCGTGCCTCACGACCGCTTCGCTCGGGCTCACGTTCGGCACGCGCTTCGACCCCCGCCAGGTGCCTGCACTGTTCGCGCTGGTCATCCTGCCGATGACCTTCCTCGGCGGCGTCTACTACTCGTGGACCACCCTGAACGCCGTGAAGGTGGGGACGTTCCCGTGGCTGCAGACCCTGGTGACCATCAACCCGCTCATCTACATCACGGAGGGCTTCCGGGCCGCCCTCACCACCGCGCCCCACATGCACCTGTACGTCATCTATCCCGTGCTCATCGGGTTCACCGCGCTGTTCCTACGCTTGGGGATCGGCGGGTTCCGCAAACGGGTGCTGAGCTAGCGCGCAACGTTCCCGGTGATTCTTCGACGTTTGGTTGAAATTCGTTCGCAGCAGCAAACGAAAATCCACCAAACGTCCGAGGCCGGGCCCTCGGGTGCCCCGGGGCGGGATCGCCAGCGCCGGCGGGGCGGCGCCATGCGCCGGCGATCCCTTCAGTTCTCGATGGCCACGTGGGCGGCGGGCCAGCGGTCCCCGGGGGTCCTAGCCCGTGGCGGTGGCGGGGGTGGTCGCCAGCGTCACGGTGATGGTCTTGGTAGAGCTCCCTCGTTGGTACTCGATGCTCACCTTGCTGCCGGGGCTGACCGAGCCGATGGCATCGGCGGCGTCGGCACTGGTTGCGACCGGCTGGTTGTTCACGGTGACGATGATGTCGCCCACCTGCAGGCCGGCGGATGCTGCGGGCGAGTTCGGGGTGATGGCCGTGATCTGAGCGCCCCCATTCGCCGCCGCGGTGATCTGGACGCCGAGGAAGCCCCGCCCGGTCGTGGTGACCGAACCCTTCTTGAGGCCCTCGATCAGGGGGGTAACGCGGTCGATGGGGATGGCGAAGCCGATGTTCTGCCCGTCGTTGGACACCGCGGTGTTCATCCCGATGACCTGCCCGCTGGCGTCGATCAGCGGGCCGCCGGAGTTGCCGGGGTTGATGGGTGCATCGGTCTGCAGGAGGCCGGTGAGGCGCTCCCCGCCGGTGTTGAGCGAGCGGTTGAGTGCCGAGATGATGCCCGACGTCACCGAGGGGCCACCGGGGGCCAGCCCGAGGGCGTTGCCGATCGCGACCACCGGGTCGCCGACCTGCAGGCCGGAGGACTTGCCGAGGGGCACCGGGGTGAGGGTGCCGGGTTTCTGGATCTGGAGCACGGCGACGTCGTCTGCCGTGTCGGTGCCCAGGACCTTGGCCTGGTAGATGGTCGCCTGACCGAAGACCTGCACGCTGACGGTCGTGGATCCGCTGACGGCGTGGGCGTTGGTGAGGACGTGGCCCTGGGTGTCGAGGATCATGCCCGAGCCCTCACCCTGGGTGGTCCCTCCGAACGTGCCGGACGCGGAGGTGCTGATGTTGACCACGCCGGGCTCGACCGCCCGCAGGACCGACCGCACGTCCAGCGACGGCGCGGTGCCGGTCGGCGGGGTCGTGGCGGCGGTGCGCAGCGAGGCGTCGGTCCCCGAGGGCACGGTGGTCGTACTGCTGCGGAACGCCCCGAGGGCGTTCGCGACGAGGAACACCACGACCACGAGCACCGCGGCTGCCAGCAGGCCCTTGGCCCAGGGAAGGACGCGGTGCGAGAAGCCCTCCGGCTTCGGAGGCTCCGGGGCCGGTGGGGGAGCGCCGTAGGGGCTGCCGTAGGGGTTGACGTACGGGCCTTGGCCGTAGCCTCCCGGACCAGCGGGCGGCGTCCAGTAGGGCGCCGCCTGGCCCGGGCCAAACCCCGGGTACGGGGTCGTGGAAGGGGGCGGCTGCGCCGGAGGTGGTCCCGGGGCCG
>DASPZW010000265.1:0-3867 GCA_035636055.1 Actinomycetota bacterium | reverse complement strand
GAGGAGGGGGCGGCGACCATTGGGCGGCGGCGGTTCCTGGGCCGGCTGGTGGCGCTGTCGGTCGGCGCCTTCGGGCTGGCGGCGGTGTTCCCCATCCGCTCGCTGGGGACCCGGCCCGGCCGGGCGCTGTTCCACACGTCGTGGAAGAAGGGTTCCCGGGCCGTCACTGACGCCGGCCAGCCCATCAAGCCGGATGACCTGCCGGTCGACGGTGTGCTCACGGTCTTCCCCGACGGCGCCGTGGGGGCAGAGGATTCCCAGACCCTGCTCATCCGGCTCCCGCCCGGTGCCTACCAGCCGTTGCGGGGCCGGGAGTCGTGGGCCCCCGGCGACATCGTCGGCTACTCCAAGATCTGCACCCACGCCGGCTGCCCGGTCGGCCTGTACCGGGCCGACTCCCGGGAGCTCTACTGCCCCTGCCACCAGTCGGTCTTCGAGGTGCTCCAGGCGGCCAAGCCCGCCGGCGGGCCTGCCACCAGAGCGCTGCCGCAGCTGCCGCTGGCCCTCGACGACCAGGGCTACCTCGTCGCCCAGAGCGACTACACCGAGCCGGTGGGCCCGGGCTTCTGGAACCGCGGCCGTGCTTAAGCGCCTCGCTGCCTGGATGGACGACCGCCTCGGGGCGGCGGCCTTCGCCGAGGAGGCGCTCAACAAGGTGTTCCCCGACCACTGGGCCTTCCTGCTCGGCGAGATCGCCCTGTACTGCTTCGTGGTCCTCCTTGCGACCGGCGTCTTCCTCACCTTCTTCTTCGACGCCAGCACGGCCAAGACGGTCTACTCGGGCCACTACCCGCCGCTCAACGGGGCACAGGTCTCCAGCGCCTACAGCTCGGTGGTCCACCTCAGCTTCGACATCCGGATGGGCCTCGTCATCCGCCAGATCCACCACTGGGCCGCTGTCGTCTTCATCGCCGCCATCGTCGCCCACCTCTGCCGGGTCTTCTTCACCGGGGCGTTCCGCCGGCCCCGGGAGATCAACTGGATCCTCGGCGTCACGTTAATGGTGCTGTCGATCTTCAACGGCTTGACGGGGTACTCGCTCCCCGACGACCTGCTGTCGGGGGTGGGCTTACGGATCGCCTACTCCATCGCCATCTCGATCCCCTTCGTCGGGCCCTGGATGGCGTTCCTCGTCTTTGGGGGCAAGTTCGGCTCGCCGCAGATCATCGGCCGCCTCTTCATCATCCACGTGCTGCTCATCCCGGCCGCCATCGCCATGGTCCTGGGCGGCCACCTGGCCATCGTCTGGCGGCAGAAGCACACCCAATTCCGGATACCTGGGGCGCTCGAGACCAACGTCGTGGGGGAGCGGCTGTGGCCCACCTACATGACGAAGTCGGTGGGGCTGTTCTTCGGCGTCGCCGCCGTGCTCTCCTTCCTCGGTGGGCTCGTGCAGATCAACCCGGTGTGGCTCTACGGTCCCTACGCGCCGGCCCAGGTGAGTTCGCCGGCGCAGCCGGACTGGTACCTCGGCTGGCTCGAGGGGGCACTCCGCCTCTTCCCCGCCTGGGAGCTCAGGATCTTCGGCCTGGAGATCCCCAACGTCTTCCTCCCGGCGATCGTGCTGCCCGGGATCACGTTCACCCTGCTGTATGTCTGGCCTTTCATCGAGGCGTGGCGCACCGGTGACCACTACCCCCACCACCTCCTCGACCGGCCACGCGACCGCCCGGTGCGCACGGCTCTCGGCATGGCGACCCTGAGCTTCTACACCGTGCTGCTGCTGGGCGGCCTGAACGACCTCGTGGCCAAGTGGTTCCAGCTTCCGGTCGAGGACGTGACCTGGGCCCTGCGGATCATGGGCATCGTGGTGCCGATCCTCGTCGGCGTCCTCACCCACCGCCTGATGGTGGCGTTGCGCCTCGACGCCGCGGAGCGGGCCCGGCACGCGCCGGCGCCTTCCGCGACGCCGCTGCCGGCCGGGGCCGGGGTCGTCGCGGGGGGTGCGGGGAGCGGCGCTGCCCGGTGGGGCCTCGTGGGGTTCCTGGGGGCCGGGGCGATCGGTGCCTGGCGCCTGCTTCGCCGGAGGCGGGACTGAGAAGCGCGCCTGGGCTTGACCCCCGCCCGCCGCGGGTATACCCCCAGGGAGACTCTAGCGAGGTCGGGAGGTGGCCGAACGATGGGATGGCGTATGCGCCTTGGAACCCTCGTTGCGAGCCTGGTCGCAGCCTGCGTCGTGCTGGTCGGGCCCGCCGCCGCACCCGCACCCGCCCTCGGTCCGGTCTCCCAGGTGCTGCGGTGGCTCGAGCGGCTGACGCCGCGGGCGGTGATCATCGACGGGCACTGCCAGCTCGTGGATGCGAACGGGGTGCCGCTGACGGACTCGCTGTCGTGGCAGCGCACCGGCCACGACCCCTGCTGAGGCGGGCCCAACGACGCGAAGACGGGGTGTGCCGCCGCTGGGGCTAGAGTAGACCTTCCAGGACTTCATGCCCGTTTATCGAGCCCATTTGCCGAGCCCATTTGCCGAGCCTGTTGTTGCCGAGCCTGTTGTTGCCGAGCCAGGAGCCCCGAGTCATGGGAACCGAGCAGTACCATGAGCCACCGAACGAGCTTCCCGACCACATCCGAACGTTCGCCCGCATCTGCGTCTCGCTGCAGGAGGAGGCCGAGGCCATCGCCTGGTACGAGCAGCGGATCACCCTTGAGAAGGAACCGGAGGCCCGCGCGATCATGCGCGACGCCCAGGGTGAGGAGTTCAAGCATTTCAGCATGGCGCTGGAGTACCTGCTCCGGCGCAAGCCCCGGTGGCGGGAGATCGCCCAGGGGATCCTGTTCCAGGAGGGGGACATCGTCGAGCACGGCGAGGAGGCCGAGGCGGAGGCCGATCCCGAGGCCGGCGCCGAGGTCCACAGCCCCCACCTGCCAGAACCTCACGACACGTCCGGGTCCCTCGGCATCGGCGGTCTGAAAGGGGTGTCCGAATGAACCATCTCCTGCGCCAGATTGCACCGATCACCGAGTCGGGCTGGTCCCTGCTCGACACCGAGGCCCGCCAGCACCTGGGCCCGATGCTCGCCGCCCGCAAGCTCGTGGACTATGCCGGCCCGTACGGCTGGCAGCATTCGTCAACCAACCTCGGCCGGGCGAAGCCCATCGGCGAGGCCGCCGAGCTGGTGGTGGCGGCGCAGCGCGTCGTCATGCCCCTGATCGAGCTCCGCACCGACTTCGGGCTCTCGCTCTCCGAGCTCGCAGACCACGACCGCGGTGCGCTGGACGTCGACCTGAAGCCCCTGGACGACGCGGCCCGCCGGGTGGCCGTCGCCGAGAACACCGCAGTGTTCCACGGCTTCGAGGCGGCGGGCATCCGCGGCATCGCGGAGACCTCGCCCCATTCGCCGATCCCGCTCGGCGAGGACATCGACACCTACCCCCGCCACGTGGCCCAGGCCGTGGAGTTGCTACGGGTCGCCGGCATCGGGGGCCCGTATGGCCTCGCCCTCGGCCCCCACGCGTACACGGCCGTGATCGAGACGACCGAAGGTGGGCACCCGATGTTCGACCACCTCCGGGAGATCCTCGATGGACCGATCGTGTGGGCGCCGGGGGTGCGGGGAGCCGTGGTCGTGAGCCTGCGGGGTGCGGACTTCCTGCTCGAGTCGGGGCAGGATCTGTCGATCGGCTACCACCACCACGACGCGGACACCGTGCACCTGTACTTCGAGGAGACCTTCGCGTTCCGGATTGCCACCCCCGAAGCGGCGGTCTGGCTCAAGGGCTAAAACCGCCTCGTCAGCGGCTCTGAGGGAAGTGAGTTTCCTCCAAAAAGTGCGGATAGCGCACCTTTTGGAGGAAAGTAGGCGCTCCGGCACGGACGTGCGTTCATGGGTCTGGGTTGGACGGCGGCGCTGTTCGCTGTCGCCACCC
>DASPZW010000264.1:0-13856 GCA_035636055.1 Actinomycetota bacterium | reverse complement strand
ATCTGGCCTGCGTTGTTGAACGTGAAGCTCGCCGCGTTCGCCGTCCCGAACTTGACCCCTGTGACGCCGGTGAAGCTGGCGCCGCTGATGACCACGGAGGCGCCACCCGCGGTCGTCCCGGTTACCGGGCTCACCCCGCTGACCGACGGCGGCGGGATGTAGGCGAACGTGTCGCCGGCGCTCGTCGCGGACGTGCCTGCGGGCGTCGTCACCGTGATGTCAACCGTCCTCGGCGCCCCGCTCGGCGACACGGCAGTGATCTGGCCTGCGTTGTTGAACGTGAAGCTCGCCGCGTTCGCCGTCCCGAACTTGACCCCTGTGACGCCGGTGAAGCCGGTGCCCGTGATGACCACCGAGGTGCCGCCGCCGGCCGGCCCGCTGTTCGGGCTGACGCCCGTGACCGCCGGAGGGGGCGTGACGTACGTGAACTGGTCGGCGGCCCCCGTGGGGCTCGTGCCACCCAGGTTGGTCACCGTGATGTCGACCTTCCCGCCGGCTCCCGCCGGGGAGGTGGCCGTGATCTGGCCGGAGTTGTTGACGGTGAAGCCGGTCGCCGCCGTTGCCCCGAACGAGACCCCGGTGGCCCCCGTGAAGTTGGTGCCCGCGATGACGACGGAGGTGCCACCGGTCGTCGTGCCGCTCGCGGGGCTCACCCCGGTCACGGTCGGCGGGCTGGGCGGGGCGACGTAGGTGAAGGCGTCGGCGGCCACGACCCCGCTCGTCCCCGCCGGTGTGGTGACCGTCACGTCCACCTGCCCGGCGCCTGCGGCCGGCGCGGTCGCCGTGATCGATGTCGCGCTGTTGACAGTGAACGCGGTCGCCACCGCGGCCCCGAACGAGACCCCGGTGGCCCCGCTGAAGCTGGTGCCGGTGATCGAGACCGGGGTTCCACCGGCCGTGCTGCCGGTGCTGGGACTGAGGCCCGTCACCGCCGGTGCGGGTGTGACGTAGGTGAAGACGTCGGCGGCGGCGGTTGCGCTGGTGCCGCCCGGCGTGGTGACGGTGACGTCCACCGGTCCGGCGACCCGCGCGGGCGAGGTCGCCGTGATCTGCGTGGCGCCGTTGACGGTGAAGGACGTCGCGGGGGCTGGCCCGAACCTCACAGCCGACACGCCGGTGAAGCCCGTCCCGCCGATGACCACCGAGGTGCCTCCCGCCGTCGTGCCGTTGGCCGGCGCCACGCCGGTGACGACCGGGGCAGGGGCGACGAAGGTGAACGTGTCGGCGGGGCCGGTGACGCTGGTCCCGCCCGGGGTCGTCACGGTGATGTCGACGGTGCCCGGCGATCCCGAGGGGGAGGTGGCGGTCACCTGGCCGGCAGTGTTGACCGTGAACGAGGTCGCCGGCATGGCGCCGAACGAGACCCCAGTGGCTCCCGTGAAGTTGGTGCCCGTGATGACGACGCTGGTGCCCCCGGTGGTGGTCCCGGTGACCGGGCTGACCCCCGTGACGGTGGGGGCGGGGATCGCCGGGGCGTAGGTGAACTGGTCGGCGGCGCCCGTGGCGCTCGTGCCGGCCGGCGTCGTGACGGTGACGTCCACGGCCCCGGTGGGCCCGCCGGGTGCGGTCGCCGAGATCGACGTGGCCGACCCGACGGTGAAGCTCGCATTGGTGGCGCCGAACTTGACGGCGGTGCCCCCCGTGAAGTTGGTCCCTGTGATGGTGACCGCGGTGCCGCCTGCCGACGGGCCGCCCGTGGGAGCGATGCCCGAGACGGCCGGTGGCGTGGTCGCACCGCCCCAGGCGACGACGACGGGCTTCGAGTTGGCCTGGGCGTTGGTCATGTTGGCGTTGGAGACGTAGCCCATGTAGCGGTGGCTGACGGCGGAGGACTGGGTGATCGACATCGACAGGGTCGTCCCCGACCCTGCATGGAGCAGCTCGGTCCCCGTGGTCACGTCGACGATGCCGAGGCCGTACGGCGTGGGGCCCACGTCCTGGTTCGCCGTGGCCGTGAGGTTCACGGCGGCGCCGATCGCCGGGGCGGCCGTGCTCGCCGACAGGCTCACGGCGTAGCCGTTGTTCGAGAAGGTGTAGGAGTACTGGTCGGCGGGGCTCGTCGCCGACGTGCCTGCCGGGTTCGTGACGGTGACGTCGAGCAGGTTCGCGGTACCCGCCGGCGGTGTGGCGGTGATGAGGCCGGCGTTGTTGACCGTGAAGCCGGCGGCGGCGACCGTCCCGAACGTGACGGCGGAGGCACCTGCGAATCCGGAACCCGTGATGGAGACCGAGTTGCCACTGGTCGACGGCCCCGAGATGGGCGTCACCGCGGCGATGGTCGGCGGGGTCGTGATGGTGCCGAAGGTGAACTTGTCGCTCGGCCCGGTGGTGCTGGTGCCCACCGGGGTGGTCACGGTCACGTCGAAGGTCGTCTGGTTGGTCCCGCCGGGCGAGACGGCGCTGATCTGCGTCGAGGAGACCGGGGTGAAGCTGGCGGCGGGAGTCGTCCCGAAGGTGACCGCGGTGGCACCGGACAGGTTGATGCCCGTGATGGTCACCGACGTGCCACCGGTGGCCGGCCCCGATGGCGGGTTCACGCTGGTCACCTGGGGTTGCGTGGTCTGGTAGGTGTACCGGTCGGACGTGTTGGTGATGCTCGTGCCATTCGGCGACACGACGGTGACGTCCGCGGTGGCACCGGGCGTGCCCGCAGGTGCGGTCAGGGTGATCTGGGTCGCACTGTTGACCGTCAGCCCCGTGGCGGCGACGGTCCCGAACTTGACCGACGTGGCCCCCGTGAAGTTGGTGCCGGAGACGACCACCGAGTTGCCGCCGGCGGCAGGGCCGGTCGTGGGGTTGACCCCCGACACCGAGGGCGCGCTGCTGGCGGTGCTGGAGCAGTTGACCGTCCCCGAGTCGGTGGTGCCGGACGTGTTCACGAAGGCGTGGTCGTAGCTGCCGGCGTGCAGCGTGAGCTTCAGCACCCCGTAGTGGTTGGCGTCGCGGAAGGCCGAGTTGGGCTGGATGGAGCCGAAGTTGCCGGGCAGGAACGCCCCGCCGGTCCCGACGACGTACTGGGCGATGCCCACGCTGGACGATGCCTGCGCCGGCGTCTGGGGGTTGAAGCGCTCATAGTCGTGGTCCGACCCGGCGAGGGCGATGCTGGCGTGGGCGTTGTACAGGTCCGTCCAGAACTGCGCGTACTCGGATTGGTTCCCGATGGCGCCCGACGAGAACCGTGGCCGGTGCCACGCGGCGAGGGTGCAGACGTTGGGATGGGCGGCCAGATCGTTGCGCAGGAAGGTCTCCTGCGGCGATCCCGACCCGCACCCGCCGTCGGAGCCGCACTCGTTGTCGAGCATGATCACGTGCCAGCTGCCACCCGTAACCGGGATGTCGAAGCTGTACCACGGCGCGCTTGCGGTGACGCCCGAGCGCAACTGGCCCTTGGAGTTGAAGTAGCCAATGTAGTTGGCGAGGGTGGCGCCCGACGAGCTGTTGGTGTCGTTCGGGTCCCCCCAGTCGTGGTTCCCTGCGACCGGGTTGATCGACACGCCGGGCACCGAGGCGGGGATCTGCCCCCACGCCGAGTCGTAGCCGTTCGTGTACATGCTCGGCGTCGGTGGCTGGCCCGGGGGGAAGTTGTCGGTGTACTGGATGTCGCCGAGGGCCAGCACGTAGCCGGGCTTGCCACCGTTGATGATGCCTGCGGTGGTGTTCATCGCGCAGCCCGAGGGGGACTGGGTGGTCGGGTCGCAGCCGATGTCCCCTGCCGCCATCACGACCGGGTCGGTGGCTGCGGCCGCCGGCGCCGCAGCGACGGTTGCAAAGGCGAGGAACTGGGCAGTGACGTACGTGCCGAGGCAGGCAGCCACCACGACGGCGCGGCAAAGGCCGGCTGCGGACTTCCGGATGCTGAATATGCCCCCCCGCACGCGGCGAACCAAGCCGGGACGCGCCCGCGATGTATCCCCCCGTTGCATGTAGGCGATCCCCCGGTTGCTTCGATGACGTTGTCGCTCGTCGCCGGACTGGACGTCCGTGCCGATGACGATGGAGTTCCCCGGCCCCCCTGGGACCCATGTCAGCCCCGCGGGGCATGGTCCCAGTGTCTACATGAGACTACGGCCGGTCCGGCTGATACCTCAAGTTATTGTTCGTTAATGTTGCAAGGGTTCTGGTGCACCCAACTGGACTGCTTGGGCCAAAGCGGGACAGCGGGGACGGGGACGCCTTGCGCCTCCGCGACGCCCGCGGCCGGTATGCCAGGGGGCTGCTACCCCGTAAGGTCGCCAGGACCTGCCGCCTCGACGAGGATCCATCCCGACTCCTCCCGGCACGGGAACGTCCGCAGGTCCAGGTTGCCCACCTCTTCGCGCTTCCAACGCGGGTAGACGGGCATGGGGTACAGGTTCCTGCCCGTCCGCAGGTCGAACAGGTAGTGGTGGAGCGGGCAGTCCACGGCGTCCCCTCGCATGGTGCCGTCGGCGAGCCGGGCCGCCTCGTGGGGGCAGGACGGGGCGGTGGCGCACACCTCCCCCGACCGCAGGCGCGCCAGCAGCACGCGCCTGCGGTCGACGACCACCTCCCGCAGGGTTCCCGGAGCCAGGTCGCCGGACGGGAGCGCCGGGAGCGCCGGGAGCCCGGGCAAGGCGGGGACGTCCCCGGCGTTGTCGTTCAGCTGCCGGCGGTCATGAAGCGCCGGACGTACGGCGAGTCGCCCGGGGCACCCCGGCGGAAGTGGCCCGAGGGGCCCTCGCCGAGGAACTCGGAGAACCAGGCCTCGTGCTCGATCTCCTCGTTCAGGATGGCGAGCGCCAGGTCGTAGGTGCGGTGGTCCTTGCCGGCCGTGTAGTTGCAGATGTCCGTGTAGGTCCGCACCGCGCAGCGCTCGGCCTCCACGAGGACGTTCAGCAGGTCGGTCGTCGACGGACCGCTTGGCGTCTTGCCGCCCGCCAGCGAGTCGGGCAGGTAGGCGTCCGGGCAGCCGGCGATGTCGGCGAACTTGCGGATGTCGCGGGGCAGCTCGCCGCCGAGCTCGTAGATGCGTGGCGTCAGGGCCTCGAAGTGGTTCCGGTCCTCGATGCGGGCGTCCTCGATGATCTCCTTGAGGCCTTCGCCCTCCATCCCGATCGCTCCGACCCGCAGGATTGTGTAGTAGTAGAAGGTAGTGAACTCGGCACCCGCCGCTGCGATCAGCTTCTCGAGCAGGACGTTCACGTCGAGCCCGGCCTCCTCAACCATCTGCCGTGCAACCTTTGCCATGCCTACACCCCTTTCGTCGCTGCGAGCCGCTCTGACTCCGGTCTACCCTCGCAGATCGGGACCCCAATGGGCACCTCGGACCGGCGTTACGGGCGGGCCCTGGCTAAGATGCCCGCCACCGACGGAAAAAGAGAAGGAGGGATTATGACGGACGAGTCTCCGACGACCACGACAGATGCCGGTATCCCAGCGGCCAGCGACGAGCATTCCCTGACGCTCGGTCCCGACGGACCGATCCTGCTGCAGGACCACTACCTGCTCCAGAAGATGGCCCATTTCAACCGGGAGCGCGTTCCCGAGCGGGTCGTCCACGCCAAGGGCGGCGCCGCTCATGGCATCTTCGAGGTCACCGAAGACGTGAGCCAGTACACCAAAGCCGACTTCCTCCAGCCCGGCAAGCGGACCGACGTGTTCCTGCGGTTCTCCACGGTGGCCGGGGAACTCGGGTCCGCCGACACGGTGCGCGACCCCCGCGGCTTCGCCCTCAAGTTCTACACCAACCAGGGCAACTACGACATGGTCGGCAACAACACCCCCATCTTCTTCATCCGGGACCCGCAGAAGTTCTCCGACTTCATCCACTCGCAGAAGCGCCGGGCCGACTCCCACACTCGCGACAACAATATGCAGTGGGACTTCTGGACCCTGTCGCCCGAGTCGGCCCACATGGTCACCTGGCTTATGGGCGACCGGGGCATCCCGAAGACCTGGCGGCACATGAACGGGTACTCGAGCCACACCTACCAGTGGATCAACGCCGGCGGCGAGCGGTTCTGGGTGAAGTACCACTTCAAGACCGACCAGGGCGTGGACTTCCTGACCGACGCCGAGGCGAAGGCCGTCGTGGCCGAGGATGGTGACCACCACCTGCGCGACCTCCACACCTCGATCGCCAAGGGCGACCACCCGTCGTGGACGCTCAACATGCAGATCATGCCGTTCGAGGACGCAGCGGACTACCGGTTCAACCCCTTCGACCTCACCAAGGTGTGGCCCCATGGGGACTACCCCCTGATCCCGGTCGGCCGCATGACGCTGAACCGCAACCCGGAGAACTACATCGCCGAGGTAGAGCAGTCGTCGTTCGAGCCGGCCAACATGGTGCCGGGCATCGGGCCCAGCCCCGACAAGATGCTCATGGGCCGGCTGTTCTCGTACCCCGACACCCACCGCTACCGGATCGGGCCGAACTACCTCCATCTTCCGATCAACCGGCCCAAATCGGCAGTCCACAGCTACAACAAGGACGGCGCCATGGCGTACACCAGCGCTCCCGACCCGGTCTACGCCCCGAACTCGTTCAACGGCCCCAAGGGCGACCCGAGCATCGACGAGGGATCGTTCGGGAGCCTCACCGGCGAGATCGTCCGTGCCGCCTACAGCAAGCACGCCGAGGACGACGACTTCGGCCAGCCGGGCACGATGTACCGCAAGGTCCTCGACGAGGACGCCAAGGCCCGCCTCGTGTCGAACATCGCCGGGCACGCGACCAACGGCGTTACGCCCGACATGCAGGTCCGGGTCATCGAGTACTGGCGGCAGGTCGACGGCGATCTCGGCGCCCGGGTGGCGAAGGCGATCGAGAGCGCGTAAGGACCAGCATCACCACAGCACAGCGAGCTTGCCCAGGGGCCGGCGCCTCCCCGGCCCCCGGGCAGCCGTCCTTGTCCCGTACCGGTCGGTAAGAGGGAGCCCGTCCCGTCGAAGACCCGCTGGCGTACTCCAGGATCGGGCTCGTCGGCAGCGGCGAGTTCACCCCGGCGATGGCTGACATCGACCGGGAAATCCTCGGCACGATCGGGCCGTCCCCCCGGGTGGTGATCCTGCCGACGGCATCCGCCGGCGAGAACCCCGAGGAGTGGGCGACGTGGGGGGTCGGCCACTTCCTCCGGCTCGGTGCTCGCTCGATCGCCCTGATGGTGCTGGAGCGCAGCCACGCCGAGGAGCCGGAGAACGTCGCGCTGATCGAGCGGGCCGACCTGCTCTACATCTCCGGCGGCAAGCCCGCCCGGCTGCTCGAGTCCCTTGAGGGGTCCCCGCTCTGGAACGGGTTCCTGCTCGCCCGGCGGGAGGGGGCCTGGCTCATGGGGTGCAGCGCCGGCGCCATGGCGCTCGGCGACTGGACCCTCGTCCACCGCCCCGAGGACGGCGACGGCACCCCCACCGAGTGGACCCCCGGGCTCGGGATGCTGCAGGGCATGGCGGTCGTGCCGCACTTCGATGCGTGGCCGGAGGCCGAGGCGCTCACGGCGCGCATCTCCGGGGCGTGCCGGGTCTTCGGTATCGACGAGGACACGGCGGTGCTGCTGGAGCGAGGCCACGCCCGGGTCGCCGGGAAGGGCGTCGCCCGCTTCATCGAAGGCGACGCCTGGAATCTGCTCTTGCCCGGACAGGACCTCGACCTCTTTGCGTGATAGGTCGGCGCACTTCGTCGTTGTTGCCCACTCCTGGCGTCCGGAGTCCCACCCTGAGCGATCGTCGGACTAGTTCAATCAGGCTCCATCGGGCCCCCCCGGCGATCGATCTTGGGGTGTCTTGTCCCGGTTCGCACCGTTCTGGGACTGGCGGGGGACTACGCGCCTGGGCAAGACTCGCCATAGGCGTCCAATGTGGGGCATGCTACCTTCAGGTCAGACGCGCGGTGGGGGGAAATTCCCGGCTCGGGGGGTGCCGGGGAGTTGGTGCGGGGGCTGGGCCCGGCAAAGGCCCGCCCCCGCTTCCGCGTCCGGGGGGCGTCCTGGGGGGAGGTTTCGTAACTTTCTGTTCCTGGGGAACCAAAACTCACCAAACCTCGTCGCAGCCGCAGGGCCTCAGTGGTGGTGCGAGCCCTCGCTCTTGTCGCTGGTCTGGCCCGACCCCGACGACCCCGACCCCGACGACCCCGTGTAGGGGCTCCACGAGCCCGACCCGTTCCAGGAGCCGGTGAGTCCCGACCAGTATCCGTTGCCCGACGTCGCCGTCCCGGTCACACCGGAACCGTACGTCCCGGTCATGCCGGGCGGGAATTGGGAGAGGAACTGCGTCCACCAGGCGGCGGCGGTCTTCGCCGCGGTGCTGCCCGTCGACCCGCCCGACGTCGGTGCCGCAGTCGGGAGGATCTTGGGCAGGCTGGGCACCAGGTTGAGCAGGCCGTTGATGCCGGTGCCGGCGCTCGCGGCCGGCGTCGAGGAGACCTTGGGCGGGGTCGTCACGATCGGCAGGCTGGCGAGCACGCCCTGGAGGGCCGAGCCCACGCCCTGGGCGCAGGTCTGCGCAGCGGCGGCCGCCGCCTTGGCGTCCTGGGTCAGCGTCTGCAGCTCTGCCGGGCTCTTGGCCGTGATGGCCGCCCGGACCAGCGTCTGGATCGTCGCCGTCAACTGGGTGGCGCAGCTCTGGATCGCCCCGGAGATCGCTTTTGCGGCTGCCGTGTCCCGGGCGGTATCGGTCGCTGTCCCCTTCGTCCCCGCGGCGGCAGCGGCGCCGGCCGCCGGCGGCAGGGCGCAGCCGACCGACTCCTGGGCCAGGGCGGTCGCACGCTCGGCCAGGGACTCGGCGAGGGCGGAGGAGTTGGCGCTCGCCGCCGCGCCCAGGAGCTGGGAGGCGATGGTGCTGACGTTCTGCGTGCAGGTCTGGGTGGATGCGACCACCGAAGGGGTCAGCTTGACCGGCTTCTCAGCGGCGGCGGTGACCTGCTTGACAAGGTTCTGCACCGTCGATGCCACCTGGCCCGCCTGAGCCTGCGCCTGGGCTTGGGCCTCCGCCTGGGCCTGGGCGCTGGCATGCGGGTTCGGCAGGTTCACCCCGACGTTGCCAGCAGCCGCGGCCACGATGTTCTGCACGGACGTCGGGAGGGAGCCGGCGGCGGCCAGTCCCCCCGTGGCTGCGGTCGCGACGACCATGCCCACCAGCACGACCTTGGACGTCATGGACCCGAACAGGTGGCTGGGGGCCAGCCGGCTGCGCCAGCGTGGGCGGTTCGAGCCGGCATCGCCGATCCCCGCTGGCGACGGCTCGAGCGACGGCTGCGTCTGGTCGGCGTTGAGCTTGGCGGCGCTCAGGATCTGGGCCAGGTGGGCCTGCCGCGTCGCGGCCGCCGGCGGCGTGACGTACTTGGACTTCATGTCCCGAAAGAAACCCTTCAGGGCCTCGACGTCGTCCCCCCCGGCCAGCGCCTTGCCGCTCAGCAGCCGGTCGAGGTCAGCGTCGCTCAGGTGCCCCAGGTCGTCCATCTCATCTCGGCTACCGTCGAAGGGGCTCACAGTGGTACGCCCTCCCGGGAGAATTCACGGGAGATGGCAGCCACGCCCCGCCGCTGCAGGGCCTTGACGGCCCCCAGGCTCTTGCCGACGACCTCAGCCGTTTCCGCCAGGGTCAGCCCACCGATGACCCGCAGCAGCAGGACCTCCCGCTGGTCGGGGACGCAGCGGTTGATGATCGCCTGCACGGCGTCGGTGCTCAGGTTGTCCAGGGCCTCGCGCTCGACGTTGCCGTTGCCGCGGCTCTCGAGCATCTCGAGCCGCAGGGTGGTCTGGGGGTGGCGGATGCGCTTGCGCCGGTCGTCGACCATGCGGTGGTGAGCGATGACGAAGACCCAGGACCGGAAGTGGGCCTCGTCGCCCTCGAAGCGGCCGAGGTCCTGGACCATCCGGACGAACACCTCGGCCGTGACGTCCTCGGCGTCGGGGACGCCGTTGGCCCGCAGGTACCCCGTGATGGCGGGGGCAAGTTCGTTGTAGATCGCCGACCAGGCCCACGATGCGGCCTGCCGGGCCGCTTCGATGGTCGTCTGGAAGTTCTCTGCCAACGGCACTTGTTGCCCCCAGGTCCTGAGTGTTCTCTCAACCTACTCGGCGCGGGACTAACCCATCTTGAGGTTTTGAATGTCCCGATCTTGCGGTTCGGATAGGTCCACGCGGCGAACGTGCAGGCCAGAGGCCCAATACCTAGGCAAAAGGGATGGCGGGTGCCCGCGAGCCGACAGCTCCACCCCCCGGGTCCGCGAGATCTTGACCGCGACAGGATCGGGTAGTACCTGTGCTTAGACCTTCTTCGGCTTGCGGCTCCTCGGCGCTGTGGGCTTTGTCGCGGCGGGGGCCGGCTCCGCAGCCGGCGTCTTGGGCGCTGCCGCCTTCGGGGCCGCCGCCTTCCGCGCGGCGACCTTGGGCGCCGTGGTCGTCGGGGCCGTCGCCTTGGGCGCCGTCGCCTTTGGGGCGGTCGCCTTTGGCGCCGCCGCCGCCGGTTCTGCCTTCTTCACCGGGGTGGCCTCGATCTCGTGGGTGTGCAGGATGCCGTCGGTGAAGAGCTGGCCGCTCATCTGGCCGTAGATCCGGTACTGGAGCATGCGCCTGGACGACCCCTCGGCCCCGGCCTTCGGCGCCGGCACCGCGGCGCCGGCGGCAAAGAAGTCACCGCCGCCCTCGGCGGGCTCCTGGTAGGCGAGCGGCACGGTCTCGGAGTGGAGCACGTCGCCCTCATCCAAAACGAACAGGTCCGCCCAGACGTCCTTGTCGTAGGCGACATTGCGGACCCAGGCCAGGATCGACAGGGCGATGGCGTCCCCTGCGGGGCGGCCCCCCAGCGGCACGAGGTGAAGCCCGGGAGCAGCTCCGGGTGAAACCGCCTGCTCGAAGACGTTGACCATGTCCGGGCTGATGGTCGCACCTGCGCGCGGCTCGACGGGCGTCGACGCCGGCAGGGGTTCCATCAGTCCCACTGTGCCGTTCTCCGGGCTTCCTGTGCCTTGAACACTTCTCTTTGGCATGTGCGCGTTCTCCTCGTGTCGTAGCTCGCCGCGGAAGGCAGCGATGCTTGGCCGGTACGGCGGTCGTGGCCTCGGGATGGCTGCGGAGCTACCGGTCGATTGGTCGGCTGTGCGACACCGTCGCCGGCAGTGCGGTCCTGTGCCGGGCACGCCCGGCGGACCACTAAGGACACCGCAATAGAGGCGCCGTAGGCAGAAATTTACCACAGGCTCGGGCCGCAACGAGCGAAACAGGGCAGGTGGCCCGGTACGGGGCTTGCTGGGATGTAGCATCCCGCCGTGGACATTCCCGTCAAGCAACGCCTCTCGCTGCCCGTGACCTCCCCCGAGGAGTACCAGGCGATCCGCCGCCTCTGGATCGCCCACTCGAAGGCAGAGGACGCCAGGGATCTCCAGGGGCTCATCGACACGCTGACCGAGGACTGCGTCTACGAACTCGTCCCCTCGGGCCAGCGTTGGGAGGGCCATGACGGCGCTCGGGGCTTCTACACCGAGTTCCTCTCAGCCTTCCCCGATGTCGCCTTCGACCTGACCGACATCGTCATCGGACCCCAGGGGGTCATCGAGGTCGCGACGCTGACGGGCACGTTCCAGGGGCCGTGGCTCGGCACGCCCCCCACGGGGGAGCCCGTGCGGGAGACCATCGTCATCACCTTCCCCTGGGACGCCGAGGCGGGACGTTTCGCAGGAGAGCGCGTCCTGCTCGCCAGCCGGGCGCTCCTCGGGTCGAGCTGAGCCGGCGTGCTGGAACTCAGGTTCCGTTGCGACGTGTGCGGGTTCGAGACCACCAACCCGACGATGATGCACGTCTGCAGCTCATGCGCGCGGCGGGTCTGCAACGGCTGCCGGGACGCGCACGAGAAGGCTCACCGCACCGGCTCCTGAGGGGCCAGGTCGCCGGACTTACTTGCCGATGATCTTCTGGAAGTACTTCTCCGCCTCCGAGAGCGGGGCCTCGGGCTTGCGGGGCGTCGTCGGGGCACACTCCGGTGCCGCAGGCTCCTCTTCCGCGGGAGGGGCGGGCTTCTCCCAGCTCTTGGTTTCGAAGCCGGGGACCTTGCTGAAGTAATCCTTCGCCTTGTCGGTCTTCGCGCGGACCTGATCGAGATCTTCCGGACCAGCCATTCGTCTACCTCCTTTCGCAGGCTTCCTTCGACCAGAGTAATACCCAACAGCGGAAATCGCGACGCACGCGGTGCCTATCATGCACGGCGAGATGCCCGAGACCGACGCCGGACCCTCGCCGCGCAAGGTGGCCTTCGTCCTGGGCGGCGGCGGCGACCTCGGCGCCAACGAGGTCGGGATGCTCCGGGCCCTTCTGGAGCGGGGGATCCTGCCAGACCTCATTGTCGGCACGTCGATCGGCGCGCTGAACGGTGCGGCCATCGCCGCCGAGCCGACGCTGGAGATGCTGGACCGCCTCGAGGCCGCCTGGCGACGGCTCGGCAAGGAGCACCTCTTCGACTCCCCGTTCCGCATCGCCAGTACGCTCATCCGGGAGCGCACACACCTCAACTCGAACCTGCCGCTGCGCCGGCTCATCCAGCGGCTCATCCCGGTGACGACCTTCGAGGAGCTTGCCGTTCCGTTCCAGTGCGTCGCCGCCTGCATCGAGCGAGCCGCCGAGCACTGGTTCACCGAAGGCCGTCTCGTCGATGCCGTCGTGGCCTCCTCGGCCGTACCGGGCCTGCTGCCCGTCGTCGAGGTGGGAGGGGAACACTTCATGGACGGCGGGATCGTCAACAGCATCCCGATCGAACGCGCCATCGCCCTCGGGGCCACGGAGCTGTACATCCTCCACGTGGGCCGCATCGAGCGGCCCCTGCAGCCGCCACGGAACCTGTTGCAGGTGATGACGGTCGCCTTCGAGATCGCCCGCCGGCACCGCTTCGCCCACGACATGGCGCACCTGCCATCCGGCATCGTGGCCCACGTCCTGCCCACCGGCGAGGAGGCGCCGGGTTCGTCCATCAGGAGCTGGGACTTCGAGGCGATCGGGCAGCGCATCGCCGGTGCGTACCGGGCGACCCGGGAGTACCTCGACGGTATCGCGTGACTCGCGTGAGGGGCGTACGGGGAATGGGCAACGTCCTGCATTCGGAGTATCGTTTCCACCTCAGGGGCCGACTGACGTGATCCGTGTACCGCCGAGGCTTGTTCGCCGGATCGTCCTGGCGCCGGTCGTGGCCTGCTGCGCTCTCCTCCTCCTCGTCATCTCTCCCGTCCTGTTCGTCCTCGCTGCCATCGTCGACGTCTTCGCCGGGGGCAGGCGGACCATGCGGTTCGTGGCCTTCGGGGTCGTGTACTGCGCCTACGAGGTGGCCGGCATCGTTGCGGTCTTCTGGCTGTGGCTGGCCTCCGGGGCGGGGGCCCGGATCCGGAGCGAGGCGTGCCAGGAACGGCACTACCGGCTGATGGCCTGGTGGCTGCGCGGCCTCCAGTCGATCGGCACCCGGCTGTTCCACATCGAGGTGGTCATCGAGGATCGACCCCCGCCCGAGCGGGGCCCGATCCTGGTCTTCAGCCGGCACGCCGGTGCCGGCAACTCCCTGATGCTCGTGGCGACACTGATGCTGGAGTACGGCCGCCACCCGCGCATCATCATGCTGGAGAAGCTCCAGTGGGAGCCGCTGTTCGACGTCCTGCTCAACCGGCTGCCCAACCGCTTCATCCGGCACGGGGCCGCCGGGCGCGATGCCCAGATCGCCGCTATCGGCGCCCTGGCCACCGGGCTGGGCGACAGGGATGCCTTCGTGCTGTTCCCCGAAGGCCACGACTTCAAGCCGGCCCTGCGGGAACGGGCGATCGCCCACCTGCGCAAGCAGGGCCACCACGAGTCGGCCGCCCGTGCCGAGCGGTTGGCCAACGTCCTGCCACCCCGTCACGGCGGGGTCATGGCCGCCATTGCCAA
>DASPZW010000263.1:0-4972 GCA_035636055.1 Actinomycetota bacterium | reverse complement strand
GTCCGCCAGTGGCCTGCACCAGAGCACCCAGTTCAACAGCGAGAACCCGGCGAACAAACGCCAGACGCTGACCACCCAGCCTGCGAACGCGGGAGAGGACTGGGTCAAGGCAGAGTTCAACTGGCATCCGAGCGCGGCCGACGTTGCAACGGGGCACCTCTGCATCATGGCCAACGTGTGGAGTGAGACTCCCGAGGGAGTGGCACTCCTCAAGCCGGATGCGGTCAACCCGTGCGCCGACCAGCACCACGCCCAAGCCAACGTCAATGTCATTCCCGTGGGGATGATGAAGCGCCAGCCGTTCCCTGGGCGGTTCAACTTCTTCGTCCCCGGCCCCGATGCCAGAGTCACCACGGAGGAGACACTGGTCCGCGCCGTACCGGTGCCCGAGGAGCTCCGCATGTCGCCGGTCATCCAGGAACACCTGCTGCGCAATGCCTTCGTCGATCTGGTCGGTGGAGAGGAGATGGCTGGCGGCGTCGACCCCGACTGCTGCCTCACCGAGCCGCTGGAGCGGATCCGACTGCGGGGAGGGGGGAGGCTGGTCCTGGCCCACAGCGACGGCAGGGCCGAGCTTCACCCGCGCGGGAACCCTTCGAAGAACTCCGGATCGTCGGGGAGGAGGAAGTGTTCGACGATGGCAGGCTCATCCTCCGCCCGGACGCCTCGATCCCGCTGCGGCTCGAGGGCCAGATCCCCGAGGAAGGGCCGGGTGCCGTTCACGAGGTGGATGTGGTCGAGACGTTGCCCGACGGTACGGTCGTCGGCGGCATCCGGGTGGTCTTTCTCGTAGGCTTCGACTGGTGGGACGCCTGCGGATAGCCAACCCTGAGTGACTCCGACGTAGGGGAGGCCCAGCGGCGGGCAGCCGCCGCCTACAACCTTGCCTCGGACTCGTTCGACCACCCGGCCCTGAGCTTCTGGGACCGCTTCGGCCGGGCAACCGTCGAGCGACTCGACCTCGCGGTGGGCGCCACGGTGCTCGATGTCTGCTGCGGCAGCGGCGCCTCGGCCCTGCCCGCTGCCGCCGCGGTCGGCCCGACCGGCCGGGTGGTCGCCATCGACCTCGCCGAGTCGATGCTTGCCCTTGGCCGCGCCAAGGCGAGCGCTCGCGGGCTGGCCAACGTCGAGTTCCGCCACGGAGACCTCCTCGACCTCCGGCTGCCCGAGCGGTCCTTCGACGCGGTGGTCTGCGTCTTCGGGGTCTTCTTCGTGCCCGACATCCCGGCGGCGATCGCAGCACTCTGGCGGATGGTGCGCCCCGGCGGTCAGCTGGCCATCACAACGTGGGGGCCACAGATCTTCGAGCCTGCCACGCACGCGTTCTGGGAGGCGGTGGGAGCCGAGCGCCCGGACCTGGTACAGGCCTGGCAGCCGTGGGACCGTACCGTGGAGCCCGAGCCGCTCCGGGCGGCGCTCGCCGCTGGCGGCGTGGAGACGGCGCAGATCATGGCGGTGGCGGGCACCCATCCGATCGAGCCGCGGACGGACTGGTGGCCGATCGTGATGGGCACCGGCTACCGGGCCACCGTCGACCGCCTCGACCCTGAGGCAGCCGCCCGGGTGCGCGAACACAGCACGGAGCGCCTGGTGGAGAGCGGCGTCACGGAGATTCAGGTCAACGTCATCTTCGCCATCGCCCGCCGTCCGGCCTCCGTGGCTGTGTAACCGCGCTTGCCGCGGTCAGACAGCCATCGAGGGCCGGAGGCCGGCTTCAGCGGGTCTGGGAGGTCGCGATGCCCACCTTCGGGATGGCCGCCGCCGCCCCCTTCACCAGGCCCGGCACCGAGCCGAAGAACGCGGCGTCGCCGAAGTTGAAGATGCCACCGTCCCGGCCCACCATGTAGTAGCCGGCTCCGGTTGGCGTCGCCCGGATGGCGGTCACCGGTTGGCTGAGGCGGATGCTGCCGGTGGAGCCGAGGAAGGCTGCGTCGCCGTAAGCGAAGATGCCCCCGTCGGAGGCCACGAGCCAGTAGCCGTGGCCGCTCGGTGTCACGGCCATCCCCACGATGGGCTGGTTGAGGCGCTTGCTGCCGGTCGAGCCGAGGAAGGCGGCGTCGCCGAAGGAGAAGATGCCCCCGTCCGAGGCCACCATCCAGTAGCCGTTCCCGCTCGGCGTCACGGCCATCCCCACGACCGGCTTGTTGAGGTGCATGCTGCCGGTCGAGCCGAGGAAGGCTGCGTCGCCGAAGGAGAACACCCCCCCGTCGGTGGCGACCATCCAGTAGCCGGCCGCCGTCCCCGTTGACGTGACGGTCTCCCCCAGGACGTGGGCCGCCATGCCCACCACCGGTTTGTTCAGGCGGATCGATCCGGTCGACCCGAGGAAGGGGGCGTCGCCGTAGTTGAAGATCCCGCCGTCGGCGGCCACGAGCCAGTAGCCCTGCTTCGACGGGATGGCCTCGAGGCCGACGATGGGTTTGACGAGATTGATGCCGCCCGTCGACCCGAAGAACTGGGCGTTGCCGAACGAGAAGACCCCGCCGTCGGAGCCGACGATCCAGTAGCCACTCGGGTACACAACCCGGAACCAGTTGGAGCGGAGGTCGAGGCGGGCCGCGAACTCGTCGCCGGTGGTCGTGGTCACGCTGGCGGTCCCCTGGATCTGCACCTGCGAAACCCGGCCCCCGAGGTCCCCCAGGCCGTTGCGCTGCGTGACCTGCAGCCACACGAGGCTGCCGATCGACGGGTAGGCGCTCTCGATGGTCGACACCGACACCGTGACATCCCAGTTGTGGTTCGGGTTCTGCGAGACGGCGTCCCCGTCGTCGGGAACGGCGGGGAACCTGCCTCCCGCCGAGTAGCCGCCGGTCGAGGACGAGAACTCCGTGGAGATCACCTGGGCGCCCGTGAGGCGCACCTGCCCCGCCGTGGCGACGACCGCCGCGGTGGACCGCGGGTCCTCGACGTCGCGGAAGCCGGATGCGTCCTGGATGGCCCGGCCCCGGTACACCTGGCAGGCGTCGGTGTCGCAGATCCTGGCGTAGGCGTAGCGGTTCTGCGCCGCCGCATACGAGCGGGCCGCGACCGCCTGCGCCTGCAGGGCCTCGATGCCCGCGCCTGCACCGAGGTTCGCCCACGACGCCGACGATTCCGAGGGGACCACGCCGAGCAGGTAGTCCTCCGTCGTGAGGTCGTTGACCGTTCGCTGGTCGGAGCTGTTGCCCTGCCCCTGGGCGTCGACGGCCCGGACGGACCCGCGCAGCCATTGGACGGTCCCCGAGGGCTGGCACACCTGGAGCAACTCGCTGCGGTCAATGTTGCCCGAGGCCGTTGGCATCGCCGGAGCAAACACGACCGGCCCCACGGTGGACGTGACGACCGGCGTCCACGGGCCGGTGCAGCCCTGGCCGGCGTCAACACGGAACTGGTTGGGCCCGATGAGCCGCGCGCGGAGGGCCGCGTACCGCACGACACCGCCGTCGGCGGAGGTCGTGAGGTGGGACTGCTGCTGGACGACCACGGTGTCGGTGCTGTCGAAGGCAGTGAGCCGAACCGACATGTCCGGCGCCGGGTTCTGACCCGACTGGGTGCCCCCGTAGAAGTGGTCGAGGATCTGGCCGGACGACCAGCCTCGCAGGGCGTAGCCCAGGGCCCCGTACTGACCCATGCCCCGGCCATGGCCCCAGCCGTGCCCGGCAAGCTCCACGGTTGGCGACGGATAGGGCGACGCAACGGCGGCCACGGGCCGTCCCGTGGCCACCACGCTGAGGCCGAACGTCAGGAAAACCAGAATTTGGCAGGCGCGGCTTTTGGTCACAGTTGGTCGGTGAGCGTACCAGCCGGGCCTCGGCATCGCCCGGTTTTGTGGGCCCGGGGACATGCAGACGCTTTATGAGGCGGGGCCGGAGTGCCCCCGAAGAGAGCCCCCTCGCTGCCCTCCTCGCGTACCTCCGGCCCCTGACATCCGTAAGAAACGCACGAGGGGCCGAAAACCCCACTTGATATCCCTTCAATCGCGACAATCCTCCGACAGCGGTCACCGAGGGGAGGGCATTGGGGACCGATGCGAGGACACCCCCCGGATCGCGAGGGGTTGCCTCCCCCACCCCAGCGGGCTGCCCGGCACGCAGCGCCGGTGGGCCCCCACATCTAGCCGGGGTGGGCAGCCACCACCAACTCGGCAAGCCGGCTCGGCTGGAGAACGCCGGCCCACGGGTCGGAGATCGAGCGTGCCGCCGCCTCGACGGCTCGGCGAGCCATCACGCCGGCTTCCCCGACCTTCCCCACCGCGTCCAGCACGTCGCTGAGGCTCGCGGCGACGGCGGCGACCTCTGCGGACCGGGCCGGCCAACTCAGGTCGAGGCGCGCCAGGACCTGCCGGTAGAGATCCTCCGCCTCGGCCGTCCTGCCGAGGGGCTCGCAGACGGCTCCCAGGTCGACCATGATCGACAGCGTGTCGGGGTCGTCCGGACCCAGAAGCTGCTCTGCGTAGGCGAGCGCCGGCATGAGGATCGCGTGGGCCTCCCGGTTGCGGTCCTGGGCGCGGAGGTTGGCAGCCAAGCCCCGAGCCGACCGGACACGTTGGTGGTCGAAGCCGATCCCGGGTGCCTTGGACACCAGCAGCGCCCCGGCACGACGGTGCAGGAGCTCGGCATCGACGTACCGCCCCGAGCTGTCGATGATGGCGCCGAGATCGCTCAACAGCGCAGCGAGGGCCGGCTCGTCGTCCCCGGCGGTGGCGAGCAATGCCAGGGCCTCCCGAGCGTTGGCCTCGGCCTCGTTCAGCCTCCCGAGGAGGTGGAGCGCCACGGCGCTCATGTGCAGCCGTGTCGCATCGGGACCCGCTCCCATGGTCACGGTCGTCTGCGCCTCCCGCGAGACTTTGACGTTTGTGCACGCCTCGGGACGCCCCCGGCCGCCCGCCTTCCCGTCCTACAGCTTCGGACCAACCGCCGGATTGGTCATGAGTAGGTTCTACTCACGCAAGGCGTAAGACCGACCGCAACGGGTGGCGAATCGGCGGTTGATC
>DASPZW010000262.1:0-6860 GCA_035636055.1 Actinomycetota bacterium | reverse complement strand
GATGCCCGTCCGAACGTCGAGCCAGGGATGCTCGTCCGCGGCAAGGTCGAGGGTCACGACCTCGAGCAAGACGTCGTCATCTGTGGCCTCCGCGCGCACCGTGATGGCGCCGCCGCCATGGACGATCCCGTTGGTGACGAGCTCGGTGGCTACGAGAAGGGCGTCGGTCGCGACCTCCTCAGGGACACGGTGCGCCTGCAGCCACGCCCGGAGGGCCGCTCGGGCGCGGGGCAACTGGTCCGGGCGTGACTCGAATCGCCACTCTCCACGAGGCATCACCAAGGAGCTACCCGCAACGGGGCAACTCACGCATGCCGGCAGCGGGCGATCAGGCCGAGGGCGGGGCGACCTGCAGCCATTCTTGGAGGGAGGGCCCGCTCACGAACTCAAGGTGCTTGTCCAGACCGGTGATCTCGAACGTCCGCTGGACAGCGGTGGGTCCGGGGACGAGGGCGAGCCGGCACCCCGTCTGTTGGGCCCACATGCGCGCCTCGACGATGCAACCGAGCCCCGATGAGTCCAGGAAGGACAGCTGCGACAGGTCGAGGACGACCGTCGCCGGCGTCAGTGCCTGGGCTTCGCCGATGGCTTTCGAGAGGGCGCCGACGGCCGCAAGGTCCAGCTCACCGGCCAACGTCAACCATGCGACCTCTTCGTCTGCACGGAGGACCGAGACCGTAAACGCATCCACGCGCTCCAGCCTCCGTTTCGTCGGTTCTTGGCAAACCGTGCCGGGCATGGTCATGATATTCCCGTTTCCCGCACCCCGCACCTGGACACACGGAGGCCCCAAGGGCGCCATGGGATCACTCAAGCACCGACTCCACGAAGATCTGACCGCGGCGATGCACGCGCAGGACGACGTGGCGCGATCGACGCTGCGCATGGCCCTCAGCGCGATCAGCAAGGCAGAGGTCGCGGGGAGGACGCACGCCACCCTGACCGACGACGAGGTTCTGGGCCTGCTTCGCTCCGAGATCCGCAAGCGCGCCGAAGCTGCGACCATCTTCACAGCAGCCGGGCGGGACGAGCTTGCGGCACGCGAGCGGGCGGAGGCGGACGTGCTTGCCCCGTACCTGCCGGCGGAGCTGAGCGACGCTGCCCTGGGCGCCATCGTCGCCGAGGAGGTCGCCCAGGCCGAGCAGGCCGGGGTCACCGGGCCCAGGGCGATGGGCCAGGTCATCAAGGCGGTGCGCGGCCGCGTCGGCCAGCAGTCCGGCGGAGGCCGGATTGCCGACGCGGTGAAGGCGGCCCTGCAGCGGAGCGCGGGCTGACCCGAGGTTTGGTGAGAATTCGTTCGGAGCGAACGAAAAGTCGCCAAGCATCGAGAATCATAGACATCGAAGCGTTAGAAGTCTATCATTAGGACCTATGGGTCCGCCTTCGATGGAGCCGATCGGCCTGCAGCTCGCCCGGACCGCCAAGCTGGCGAGCCGGGCCTTCGACGATGCCTTGGGCGAGGCGGGTGGGTCGCTGCCGATGTGGCTGATCCTGGTGTCGCTCAAGAGCCAGCGGCACGGGGCGCAGCGGGAGCTGGCCGAGGCGGTCGGCATCGAGGGTCCGACGTTGACCCACCACCTCAACCGCATGGAGGCCGCCGGGCTCGTCACCCGGACGCGGGACCCGGAGAACCGCCGGGTGCACCGCGTCGAGCTCACCGAGGCAGGCGACGCCGCCTTCCGGCGGCTCCTTGCGACGGTGATCGCATTCGACCAGCGGCTGCGGGCCGGGTTCGACGGCTCGGAGATCGCCGCGCTGAGCGGCATACTCCACCGGCTGCGGACCAATCTGGCAGGTGGCCCCGCCGCTGCCACCGGTCAAGCACCCGCTCCAAGCGCAGGGGCGACGCCGTGAAGCTCGTCCTCCACCTCTCGGACTTCGGCTGGCCAGTCCCACCCGAGCAGCTACCCCGCCTGCTCGCCGACATCGCGGCGCTGGCCGACGAGGGAGGCTTCGACGGCATCGCGGTCGGCGACCACCTGTGGCAGCACCCGATCATGGGCGGCCCCGAAGGCGCGTGCCTGGAGGCGTACACGACCCTCAGCTTCCTCGCCGCCCACTCGCGCTCGGTCCGGCTGATGACCCTGGCCACGGGGGTCCACTTCCGGCACCCGGCCGTGCTGGCGAAGACGGTGACCACCCTGGACGTCCTCTCCGGTGGCCGCGCCTGGTTGGGCATCGGCACCGGTCACTACCGGGAGGAGTGTGAGGGTCTCGGCGTCCCCTTCCCGGGGACGGCCACCCGCTACGAGTTGCTTGAGGACGCCCTGGAGTTCTGCACCCGGATGTGGGTCGGCGCGCACGGCGACGACGGCGGCTTCGACGGCCACCACGTGCACGCGCACCGGCTGCTCAACCTGCCCCAGGCCCTCCGGCGCCCACGCCCAGGCGTTCTCGTCGCCGGCGGGGGCGAGCGCCGCACCCTTGCCCTCGTCGCCCGCTGGGCGGACGCCTGCAGCCTGCGGCCGGCTCCGGATATCCCCCACAAGCTCGACGTCCTCCGCCGGCATTGCGACGCCGCCGGCACCGACTTCGAACGCATCGAGCGGACGTGCGCCTTTGCGTTCTCCCCCGACGACGGCGGTCCGGCCTGCGCCGCGCTCATCGAGCAACTCCGCGGGCTGGCCGGCCTCGGGATCGACACGGTCATCGGCCGCGTGCAGGGCATCGAGCAGCGGACCCCGGTCGAACTCCTGGCCCGCCACGTTTTGCCCGCCGTCGCCGAGATGGGACGCCGCCAATGAAGCTCGAGCAAGGAGTGCCCGTGCAAGGACCGCCTGTGAAGGAAGAGAGAGAAAGGAAGGCCGATGGATGACATCACCACGTTCCTGAAGGAATGGACCGATGCCGAGCGCGCCGGCGACACCGCCGTTCTGGAGAGCGCCCTCACCGATGACTTCGTCGGCGTCGGGCCGCTCGGGTTCACGCTGCCCAAGGCCGCCTGGCTTGCCCGTCACCGGGCAGGCGACCTGCGGTACGACACCTTTGCGCTCGACGAAATCGACGCCCGGCCGCATGGCGATGCCGCCCTCGTCACCGCGCGCCACCTCGCAAGGGGCAACTACCAGGGGCACCCCATCCCCGAAGCCACCCGCGCCACGCTCGCCCTCGTGCACGAGACCGGCACCTGGCAGCTCGCCGGGGTCCATCTCAGCTTCATCGCCGGCACCCCCGGCGCACCGCCGCTCCCGGGCCGGCCGAGTGCTGCCGGCACGCCGGGCACCTGACACTCCCCATATCCTTGAGAATTCTTTGAGTACAAAACGGGGTATAGCACCAACTTATACTCAAAGAATTCTCCGAAGAGATCGTTCCGGGGGAGGGATCGAATGTGCGGCATCGCCGGTGAGGTCCGGTCGGACGGCCGCCTGCCCCGTCGGAGGTCATCGACCGGCCGAAGGGCTACTTCCCGGTGCCGCCGCTCGTCCAGCTCGACGCTGCCGCCGTCGACCTCCTCCGCGATGCCCTCCTCGCGCCCGAGGCGAAGAGCCGGGGGCTCTACCGGCCGGAGCACGTCGAGCACCTGCTGGCCCATCCGAACGAACTGACCACCCTCCGATACAACCAGTTATGGGAACTCGGGATATTCGAGCTCTGGCTGCAGGCCCACGGAGACGAATGATTGTCGTCGCATGATTGACTTCAAGACGAAACATTCAAGTAACCCGCGTGTCGTACCGTTAAGAGCATATGAAGCCACGGATCGGGGTGACCACCACCCCGGGGACGCTCGATGACCACTCCGTGGAACTTGTGAACCGGGCCTTCGTTGACGCCGTCGTGCACGCCGGTGGCATCCCCTTCGGGCTCCCGGTCCTGGAGCCCGGTGACGTCGAGGTCGCCCTCATGTCCGTCGACGGGCTGCTGCTCAGCGGCGGCGGTGACGTCGACCCCACTCGCTACGGCGCCCTGCCGGTGCCCGGGGTCTTCGGCCTCGATCCCGGGCGCGATGCCTTCGAGATCGCCCTGGTGCTGGCGGCGGTCCGGGCGGGTCTTCCCGTCCTGGGGATCTGCCGTGGGTGCCAGGTCATGAACGTCGCCATGGGTGGGTCGCTGCACCAGCACGTCCCGGCGCTGACCGGCCGGGACCACTTCCGCAAGGAGTTCTCGCTCGTGCCCGTCCATGAGGTACAGGTCACTCCCGAGAGCCTCCTGGCCGGCGTGGTCGGGACGACCAAGTTCGAGGTCAACTCCTTGCACCATCAGGCGGTGGATCGTGTCGCTGCGGGCCTCCAGGCGGTTGCCTGGTCCGACGACGGGATCGTGGAAGGGATCGAATCCGTCACCCCCGCCCGGCTTCTGGGTGTTCAGTGGCATCCCGAACTGCTCCGCGGCAACCCGTCGCACGAGGGCCTGTTCTCCTGGTTGATGGCCGAAGCCGCCCGCCCGCTGGTCAGGAGCACGGATCTGGTCTCCGACTCCGCGGCGTGACGGGGGCGGCCAGCCCGCTCCCCGGCGGCTACGACCAGCTCAACGTGTACACCCGCATCATCGTCGACGAGGCGCGCCGGCGTGGGATCGTTGTGGAGATCTCCGACGCCAGCCGCGGCGGCCTCGTGCTCACCCACGAGGGCCGGTCCGTGCGGACGCTGGAGTCGCTATCGGACCTCACCAGCGCGGTCGCCTTCCGCATCTGCGACGACAAGCGCTTCACCCGGGAGGTGCTCCAGCGGGCGGGCATTGCGGTGCCCCCCGGTCGCTGTGCCACCTTCGACCAGGGCGACCTCGACTTCCTGGCCGAGCACGGGGACATCGTGGTGAAGCCGGTCCGGGGCGAGCAGGGCTGGGGCATCACGGTCGGCGTGACGAGCCCCGAGGAGCTCGACCGGGCCAGGGCCGCGGCTGCCCGGTGGTGTCCGGACGTGCTCCTCGAGCGGCGCTGCCCGGGCGATGATCTCCGGGTCGTGGTCATCGCGGGTGCGGTGGTGGCGGCGTCGGTGCGCCGCCCTGCGGAGGTCGTCGGCGACGGCCGTCACACGATCGCCGAGCTGGTGGCCGAGGTGAGCCGTGCCCGGGAGGCGGCGACCGGCGGGGCCTCGACGATCCCGCTCGACGGGACGACGCGCGACGTGGCAGCGAGTGCCGGGTACCAGCTGGGAGACGTCCTTGGCGCGGGCATCGTGCTGCCGGTCCGGCGCACCGCCAACCTCCACACCGGCGGAACGATCCACGACGTCACCGACGAGCTCCATCCGGCGCTCTCGTCCGCCGCCGTCGGGGTTGCCCGGGCCATCGGCATCCCGGTGGTCGGTGTCGACATGGTCGTCGACGGCGTCGGCTCGCCGGGCCACGTGGTGATCGAGGCCAACGAGCAGCCCGGCCTGGCCAACCACGAGCCCCGCCCGACCGCGGCCCGCTTCGTGGACCTGCTCTTCCCCGATACCGCCGGCTAAGGCTCGACCGACACCGGGCGGCCTGGCGCCGTCTGCCACAGCGCGGTGAAGGTCGACCAGCCGGGCGTCGGGACGGCGGCGGCGGGGCAGGCCGAGCGCCTGCAGCTCGATGAATCTGGCGATGTCCCCGGGCGACTGCACGATCCTGGCGTAGAGGCTTCAGGGGGAGGCCAACCCGGCGGTCAGGCCCGGAGGAGGGCGTCGTAGGCGGACTGCGTCGCGGCGCACGGCGAGACGCCGAGCTCGTCGCGAAGGACCTCGCAAAGGCTGGCGTAGACGTGGAGCGCTTCGGCGACGTTGCCCTGGAGGGCGAGTGCCCGCATCAGGAGCCGGTACCCGCTTTCGCGCAGCGGGACCAGCCGGACGAGCTGGCTGCCTGCCCGCACCGCTGCGGGGAGCTCGGTCCCGCCGATGTCCAAAGCGGCGGCCACGTAGGCCTCCAGCGCCCGGATCCTGGTCTCCGCCAACCGGCGTCGTTGCTCGTCGATCCAGGACGCATCCTCTCCTGGGAGGAACTCACGCTCCGCGACGAACAGCGCTACCAGCGACGGACCCCAGGCGTGTTTGGGCTCGCCGAGGGCGACTGCGACTCGGCCCGGTGCAGGCCCTGCGTGGCAGCTTCCACGTCGACCCGGCAGTCGTCCCCAAGTCGCAGTCGTAGGTTCGACCGGCCATCGATCACCCCAGGTCCGAGCGTCTTCCGCAGCTTGGAGATCAAGGCGTTGAGCCCCGCCTCGCTCGCCAAAGGGAGCTCGTTCGCCCACAACGCTTCGACCAGCTCGTCCCGACTGGTCAACCGGTGGCGGTTGAGGACGAGGTAGGCGAAGAGGAGTCGCCCCTGACGGCCCGGCAGGCGGCCGTCGAGGCGCTCGCCCGCGCGCTCGATGACGGTCGGCCCGCAGAGCTGGATCCTCGTCGGCCTTGGGCTTCTGGCTGATGAAGCTCTACGGCCACGACGATGTGCGCATCCTCGATGGCACCCGCGAGACATGGCAGGAGCAAGGCCGGCCCTGGACCACGGAGCCGTCCTCGCCCGTTCCCAGCCGCTACCCGCTCCCCGACGAGGACAAAGGGATCCGGGCTCACCATGGGAACGTGGAAGCTGCGATCGGCAACGAGGGCTGCACGATCATCGACGTCCGCAGTGTCCCCGAGCACGTCGGCGAGCGATTCTGGCCGTCAGGTGGCCTGGAGGAAGGGGGACGCGCCGGCCACGTCCCCTCTGCCGTGAAGCTGTCCATCGACGACCTGAGCGATGCCCAGGGGTCGTTCCGAGGCGAGGCCGACCTGCGCCGGCTCTTTTCGTCGATCGACCTGGCCGGCGACGGCGAGGTCATCTCCTACTGCACCATCGGCGGGCGTGCCGCCACAGCGTGGTTTGCGCTCACGTACCTGCTCGGCCGCCGGCGCGTGAGGGTCTACGACGGTTCGTGGGCCGAGTGGGGGCGGATGCCTGAGAAACCCGTC
>DASPZW010000261.1:0-4234 GCA_035636055.1 Actinomycetota bacterium | reverse complement strand
CGCGGCGATCAGCGCCCGCTCGGACGCCGAGGGCGGGTCCCCCACGAGGCCCGCCCGGACGAGGAAGGGCTCCAGCCGGGACGCTAGCTCGTCGTCGGGCAGCGCCCGGATGTACTCCCCGTTCATCCAGGTCAGCTTCTCGAGGTCGAAGCGGGCTGGCGAGGCCCCCACGTCCTCGATGCGGAACTGCGCCACGATCTGCGAAACGGGCAGGATGACTGAGCCGTCGCGGGGGCTCCACCCGAGGAGGGCGAGGTAGTTGACCAGCGCCTCCGGCAGGAAGCCGTGCTCCCGGTACCAGCCGATCGACACCTCGCCGTGGCGCTTGGACAGGGGCTGGCCGTCGGCACCGTTGATCAGCGGGAGGTGCCCGTAGGCAGGGATCTCGTTGCCGAGCGCCTGGTGCAGCAGGATCTGGCGGGGCGTGGAGGGCTGCAGGTCGAGCCCCCGGAAGACATGCGTCATGAGCATCAGGCCGTCGTCGACGGGGGCGGCGAGGTTGTAGAGGGGAAAGCCGTCCTGGCGGACCAGGACGAAGTCGTCGACCTGGGCATGGTCCACGGTGACGTCGCCCGTAACCAGGTCGTGGAACGTGGTCGACCCCTCGTCGGGGACGTGGAAGCGGATCACGTACGACCGCCCCTCCGCCTCGAACGCAGCCCGCCCAACATCGGTGAGGAGGTAGCAGCGCCCGTCGTAGCCGGGGCGGCGGCCTGCCGACATCGCTGCCTTCCGGCGGGCTTCCAGCTCCTCGGGCGTGCAGTAGCAGCGGTAGGCGAGCCAGGCGTCGGTAAGCTGCTCGACCACGGAACGGTAGATGCCGAGGCGCTCCGACTGGCGATACGGACCGTAGTCGCCGCCCACCTCTGGCCCTTCGTCCCAGTCCAGCCCGAGCCAGCGCAGGTCCTCCAGCACCGCCCGGTAGGACTCCTCGTTCACCCGGCTGCGGTCGGTGTCCTCGACCCGCAACACCATGGTCCCGCCGTTGTGCCGGGCGTAGAGCCAGTTGAACAGCGCCGTCCTGGCGTTGCCGACATGGATGGAGCCGCTGGGCGCGGGAGCAAAGCGAACGCGCACGGTCGAGGGCATGGCCGCAGACTATCTCGGGCGACCCGGCGTGACCTCCATGGCTGTTAGGCCGCGCTATTCGCGGTCAAACAGCCATGGAGCGATGGAGCCCCCTCAGGCCCCCCCGGGGAACGCCACCACCCCGTCCCGCACCCCGACGGCCAGGATCCCGATGCCCTCGACCTCGACCTCGACCCGGTCCCCGGCCCGCATGGGGCCGACCCCGGCCGGGGTCCCGGTCAACAGCACGTCGCCCGGCAGCAACGTCACGTAGGACGAGACGAACGCGATCAGCGACCCGACATCGAAGATCATCGACGACGTGCGGGCGTCCTGGCGGACCTCGCCGTTCAGCCTCGTCACCAGGCTCACGTCGGTCGGGTCCACCGCCGTGTCGATCCACGGCCCCAAGGGGGCCGAGGTGTCGAAGCCCTTCGCCCTTCCCCACTGCGAGTCCGACCTCTGGAGATCCCGAGCCGTGGCGTCGATGCCGCAGGTGCAGCCCAGGACGACCTCCCGCCAGCGCTCCTCCGCGACCGCCCGAGCCACCGAGCCGATGACCACGGCCAGCTCGCCCTCGTAGTCGAGCTGCCGGCACCCCGGGGGCCGCACGACGGCGTCGCCCGGCCCGATCACCGCCGTGGACGGCTTGAAGAAGAACATGGGCACCTCGGGGGCAGCGCGACCGACTTCCGAGATGTGCTCGGCGTAGTTGAGGCCGACCGCCACGATCTTCGACGGCAGGCACGGGGCCAGGAGCCGGACGGACGCCAGAGGATGCACGACACCGGTCCGTTCGTAGGGCAGGAACGGCGTGGACGAGATCTCCTCGACGTCTGTCCCTTCGACGATGCCGTAGGCGATGCCGCCCGGGCGGACGAACCGGGCGAACCTCAAGAGCTCAAAGCTTCAGCCGACGTACTCGTTCCAGGCGCTGTAGCGCTCCAGGTCGCCCTTCACCGATGACCAGAACACCTCCGAGAGCTTCTTGGTGAGCGGCCCGGGGTCGCCCAGCTCCCGGTCGTCGACGGAGCGGATCGGCACCAACTCCGCGGCCGTGCCGGTGAGGAACGCCTCGTCGGCGGTGTAGAGGTCGGTGCGGGCCAGGTCGCTCTCGAACACGGGAATGGCGAGGTCGTGGGCGATCTTCATGATCGAGTCCCGGGTGATGCCCGCCAGGGGGCACGCCGAGAGGGGCGGGGTCAGCAGGGCGCCGTCGCGCACCATGAAGACGTTCTCGCCGCTGGCGTCAGCGACGTAGCCCTCCTTGTTCAGCATGATCGCCTCGTCGTAGCCGGCCTTGATCGCCTCGACCTTGGCAAGGCTCGAGTTGATGTACTGGCCCGTGGCCTTGGCGGCCGGCGGGAGGACGTTGTGGTCGTAGCGCCGCCACGACGAGACCTTCATCCGCACGCCGCGGGTGAAGCCGTCCTCACCAAGGTAGGCGCCCCACGGCCAGACCGCGATCGACACGTTGACCGAGCAGCCCATCCAGTTGAGCCCCATCTCGCCGTAGCCCCGGTACACCAGCGGCCGGATGTAGCACGTGGTGAGCTCGTTGGCCCGGACCGTGTCTTTGACCGCTTCCACCAGCTCTTCGGGCCGGAAGGGCACGTCGATGAGGTGGATCTTCGACGACCGGTAGAGCCGCTCGATGTGGTCCGTCAGCCGGAACACTGCGGGTCCTCGCTTGGTCTCGTACGAGCGGATTCCCTCGAATACGCCGGAGCCGTAGTGCAGGGTGTGGGTGAGCACGTGGACCTTGGCCTCGTCCCACGGCACGAGTGCCCCGTCCATCCAGATGAACTTCCCGGGGGTGATCGGCATCTGCTCCTCCTCTACGCGGCCCGCGACACGACGCAGGCCTCCTCCTACGGCGAACTACGATTGTAACGGAGCGCAGGCCGCGACACAGCCCCAAATTTACTTCGGGTAACCGACGCCGGCCCAACCGGCGCCGGTACAAGAGCCTCAGGACCCCAGGTCGATGAACCGGGCCTCCCTGGCCTGGGCCACGGCGGCGATCTCGCGGACGACCTCCGGCGGGATCGGCGAGTCGACCGTCAGGCCCATGAGCGCCTCGCCGCCGATAGTCTCCCGGGACACCTTGATGCTGGCGATGTTGATGTCGGCGGCCCCCAGCACCGTCCCCACCTTGCCGATCACGCCCGGCCGGTCGGCGTAGCGCAGCAGGCAGAGGTAGCGCTCCGGCTCCATGTCGATCGAGAACTCGTAGACCCGCACGAGGTGCTCCTCGTTGCCCTTGCCGAACAGCGACCCGCCGACCGCCACCGGTCCCTCGTCGGACTCGCTTCGGATGACCACGAGGTTCACGTAGTCCTGGCTGCTCGCCGACTTCGTCTCCTCGATGTGGATCCCGCGCTCGGCGGCCATGAGCGGGGCGTTCACGAAGGTGACCGGCTCGTGGACGATGCCCCCGAACAGGCCCTTCAGCCCGGCCAGGGTGAGGATGCGGGTGTCGTTCTCGGCGATGGCGCCGTAGACCTCGAAGCGCACGGCGGAGAGCCCGGCGCCGACGAGGCCGCCGAGCAGGCGGCCAAGGCGCTCCGTCAGGGGGATGAACGGCCGGAGGGCCTCCCCGAAGTCACCGCCGGCGGCGACGTTGACCGCGTAGGGGGCGAACTCCCCCCGCAGCGCCAGGAGCACCTGCTCCACGATGGCGGTCCCGGCCCTCGTCTGTGCCTCCTCGGTCGAGGCGCCCAGGTGCGGCGTCACGACCACCTGCTCGAAGTCGAAGAGGGGGTGCTGGCCGGGCGGCTCCTTCTCGTAGACATCGATCGCCGCCCCGGCCACCTTGCCGTCCCTCAGCGCCCGCACGAGGGCGTCCTCGTCCACGATCCCCCCGCGGGCGACGTTGATGACCCGGGCCTCGGGCTTCATCACGGCGAACTCGGCGTCCCCGAGGATCGCCTTCGTCTCGGGGTTCTTCGGGAGGTGCACCGTGATGAAGTCGGCCTCGCGGCAGAGCTCGTCGACCGTCGAGGCCATCTGGATCCCCAGCTGGGTGGCGCGCTGCTTGGAGACGTACGGGTCGTAGCCGAGCAGCCGCATCCCGAAGCCCGCCGCCCGTTGTGCGACGAGCGTGCCGATGCGGCCGAGGCCCAGAATGCCGAGGGTCTTGCCCTCCAGCTCGACGCCGGTGAAG
>DASPZW010000260.1:0-5815 GCA_035636055.1 Actinomycetota bacterium | reverse complement strand
CGCGTCCGGGTAGGGGCGGGTTCGGCACGGCGACCGACGACTGCGTATTCGATGGCATGGCGTCCCTTCCGCGTGGAACGGAAGGAGTCCGCCGCCCATCCGCCCTTCGACGTCGTTGCCACTATCGCGTAGGGAACGATTGGGACGCCAGCATGGCCGGCAGACTCTTGTAGCCTGTGTGTCCGGCGCAGGGCAGAAGAACTTTGAGTAAAAACTGTTGCTCTACAACGGTTGTACTCAAAGTTCCGTCATCGACCTCGGCTGGACCGCGCCATCTCGGCCCGGCGGGGGGATGAGCCCCCGACCGAGACCCGAGACCTGTTTTGCGGTCGGTGCCATGGCCGAATTCGGCCAGCCGATCGTCCAGTTTGGTGGCCACTCTTAGCCACAACAATGACCGCTTGCTGATTGATAGGTCCACGACAGATGTCAGATCTCGCCGAAAGTGGGCTGCCGCAGAGAGGAGCCAGCGTTTTATGACATTATGAGAAATAGTCCCTTATGAGGCATAGTCCCATTTCCCACCGTATTTTGAGGGGGTAGGGCGGAATCCAGGTGCGTCCATGCCCGCAACCCTCCTGCTGAGAGCAAAGGTCCTACGTGGAGGGCTTGGCTTCTTTCTCTCATGAAACTTTAATGAAGAAATCTACGAAAAGCTGGTGAGGGATTCCCGAGGTGGGTATCCAAGCTGCGGTTCATGAGTCGATCAGGCTGAGCGAGACCGTCAAGTAGCCGGTCAAACCGGGTCGACGTGATGGGGGACCTGAGTTTGGACCACGGGTACGACGTGTATTGCCTTGCTGACCCGTTCTTCTACGAATCCTTCCTACGGGTTCGCGGCGATGACGTGGACTTCGAACTTGCTCGACGCCGGGTTCCCGATGGCTGGGGGCGAAGTGAGTTCGACGACTGGCTCGTGTACCGGCCTTCCGGGCTCAGCATGCCCTTGCAGGGCTGGAAGATCCACGCATCGGCCTGCCTGGACAACGCGGAACGAATCCTCGCAGGCGTATGGGACTACTGCATCCCCAGGGGCATCCCATTCAAGTTCGTCCGGAGCCTGCAGCTTCTGCTCCTCCGCAACGCCAAGTACGCAAACCGGGCAGCCAGTGGGAAGTTCGTCACCATCTACCCGGCCGACGAGGGCCAGCTCGAGCTCGTGCTCACCGAGCTGGGTACGCTCCTGGAGGGCCAGCCAGGGCCCTACATCCTCAGCGACCTCCGCTGGGGATCGGGACCGCTCTATGTCCGCTACGGTGGGTTCGCAGAGCGGCACTGCATCGGTCCGGACGGCGAGCTGGAGCTGGCCATCGCCGACCCGAGCGGGCGTCTGGTCCCCGACCGGCGCCGGCCGTCCTTCCGGCTGCCCCCCTGGCTGAGCCTGCCCGGGTTTCTCGAGCCGCACCTCGCCGCGCGCAAGGCCGCGACGGTTGACGAGCTCCCCTACCGCATCGAGCGCGCCCTGCACTTCTCGAACGGAGGGGGGCTCTACGAGGCGGTGGACGGTCGCAGTGGGGAGAAGGTGGTACTGAAAGAGGCGCGGCCTCACGCGGGGCTCGCCTTCGACGGCGCCGACGCGGTCGCTCGTCTGCGCCGGGAGCGGGAGACCCTCGAACGTCTGGCAGGCCTCGACATGGTGCCTGGCCTGCGTGGCCACTTCACGGTCGGGGATCACCACTTCCTTGCCATGGAGTTCATCGATGCCACCCCGCTGAGGAGGGTGCTCGTCCGCCGGTACCCACTCCTCGGGGACAAGATCGACGAGGGCGCCCTCGCCGACTACACGGCCTGGGCCCTCGACGTCTACGGCCGGGTGGAGGCCGCGGTGGCGGCCATCCACGACCGTGGCGTGGTGATCGGGGACCTGCATCCCTTCAACATCCTGCTCCGGCCGGACGGGCGGGTCGCGCTCATCGACTTCGAGGTGGCCGCCCACGTCAGCGAAGCTCGGGGTCAGACGCTCGCGGCACCGGGGTTCCGCGCGCCGGCCCGCGCCACCGGCTTCGAGATCGACCGCTTCGCGCTGGCCAGCCTCAAGCTCTTCCTGTTCCTGCCGCTGACAGCGCTGCTCGGCCTCGACCCGGGCAAGGCCGGGCAACTCGCCGAGGAGATCGGGGAGCTGTTCCCCGTCCCCGCGGAGTTCCTGTCGGAGGCGGTCCGGGTGATCACCGGCGAGGCGGCGCCCTCAGGCGGAGCGCGCCGGCTGAGGATCGATCCGGACTCCGAGGGATGGACGCGCGCACGGGACTCGATGCGGCGGGCGATCCTGGCCAGCGCCACCCCGCACCGGGAGGACCGGCTGTTCCCGGGGGACATCAGGCAGTTCACCACCGGCGGCCTCAACGTCGCCTACGGCGCGGCGGGCGTCCTCTACGCCCTCGCGGCGACCGGTGCGGGACGCTACCCCGAGCACGAGGAGTGGCTGGTCCGGCAGGCCACGAACCCCGGCCCCGGAACGCGGCTGGGCTTCTACGACGGCCTGCACGGCGTCGCCTACGTGCTCGACTATCTCGACTACCGGAGTGAGGCCTTGAAGCTCATCGAGGTCTGCGTCGACGAGCTGCGCGGGAACCTGGAGCACTTCCGCATGGACCTCTACGGCGGGCTGGCAGGTATCGGCCTGAATCTCCTCCACTTCTGGGCCGCTACCGGGGATGCCTCGCTGCGTGACGCGGCGCTCGAGGTGGCAGAGATCGTTGCGAGCCGGCTGGGTGACGAGGGCAGCGTTGCCACCGTCAGTGGGGGCGAGCACCCTTACGCCGGGTTGCTGCGCGGCTCCTCGGGGCCGGCGCTGCTGTTCCTCCGCCTGTACGAGCAGGTGGGCGACGCGGCGCTGCTCGACCTGGCGGCCATCGCGCTGCGCCAGGACCTCCGGCGCTGCGTCCTCAGCTCCGAGGGCGACCTGCAGGTCAACGAGGGTTGGAGGACCATGCCCTACCTCGCCGACGGCAGCGTGGGCATCGGTCTGGTCCTCGACGACTACCTCACCCATCGCCGGGATGACCGCTTCGTGGAAGCCGCCGCGACAATCCGGAGAGCAGCCGAAGGCCAGTTCTACGTCGAGCCTGGGCTCTTCTACGGCCGGGCGGGCATGATCCTGTATCTGAGCCGGTGTCTGAACCCCGGCGCGAGCGGTCGGGATCCCGTCGTGGCCCGCCAGGTCCGCCAGCTCGGGTGGCATGCCCTGGCCTACCAGAGCGGCCTGGCCTTCCCGGGTGAGCAGCTCCTGCGGCTCTCGATGGACCTGGCGAGCGGGACCGCCGGCGTGCTGCTCGCCCTCGGCGCCGCGCTCCACGCCGGCGCCGTCGAGCTTCCCTTTCTCGGTCCGCCCGTGCGAACCGAGAGCCAGGCGGGTGGCGCGGGTGACCGCGCCCCCGCGCTCGTCGCACATATCACGACGGAAAGGAGGTGATCGGTATGGCGATTCTCGAGCTCCAGGACATGGAAGTGGAGTTCGGTCCCGAAGAGGGGCACAGCGGTGCCAGCAAGGACTGTGGCAGCTTCCTGAGCCTGCTTCTCTGCTAAGAGCACAGTTGAAGCGCTGCCGAAGTGGCCGCTCCATCGCTCTTGGAGCGGCCACTTTGGCGCGGCAGGCCTTGGCTCGACATTCTGGATCTGTGGGGCACCTGCGAAGTGGCAACCGAGGGTGGGGCTGGGGTCGGAGGTCGTAGCGGGGACCGCGGGAGGATGATGCGGACGAGATGGGAGCTCGCGTGAGGAACGGGACGGGTCCTGGTGGGGCCGTCCCTGCAAAGCACCGGGCGGCGAGCCGGCTGCTGGTCCGCACCGCCCGGCACGGCGGGGGCTGGCTGCTGGCGCTGGGCGTCGCCGGGCTGGGCCTCGCCGCTGCCGAGACGGCGCTGCCGGCCGTCCTCGGCCGCGCGGTCGACACCGTCGTCAGCCGCGCCTCCGGGCCCTGGCTTGCCTGGGTGGGTCTCCTGGTCGCGCTCCTGGTTGCCTGTGACGTGCTGGACGACCTGGCGGCGGGCGGCGCGACCGCCTCCTCGACGGCGTGGCTCCGCCGGTCGGTCCTGCACCACCTCCTGCGGCTCGACACGCCGACCGCCGGGCGCTTCACGCCCGGAGACCTGGCGAGCCGTCTTGCCGGCAACGCGGCCGATGCCGGACGAGTGGCGCCCTTCATCGTTCGCTCCGCTACCGGCCTGCTGCTGGGACTCGGCAGCGCCGTGGCCCTCGCGCTGATCGATCCTTGGCTCTGCGTCACCTTCCTGGCCGGCATGCCGCTGCTCACGCTGGTCGTGCGCACCTTCGCCAGGGAGGCCTCCGTCACCGCCGAGCACTACCTCGACGTCCAGGGCAGGATCGCCGCCCGGCTCGTCGATGCCGTGTCCGGCGCCCGGACGATTGCAGCGGCAGGCACGGTGGAGCGTGAGACGCAGCGGGTCCTGGCGCCTCTGCCGGAGCTGCAGGCCCATGGCAGGGAGATGTGGCGCCAGCAAGGGAGGTTCGCCGCGCTGGATGCGCTGATTCCCCCGCTGCTGGCGATTGCCGTCCTGGCGGTTGCCGGAGCGGAGCTCGCGCGGGGCCGCATCACGCCGGGCGAGATGCTCGCCGCAGGGCAGTACGCACTGCTTGGCACGGCTCTGACCTCCGCGGTGACCTCGGTGAGCCGGCTGGTCCAGGGCCACGCCGCCGCCGGGCGCGCCGCAGAGGTGCTCCGCGAGGCGCCCGTGGCGTACGGGGAGGCGGACCTGCCGGAGGGCCGGGGGCGACTCGAGTTCCGGGGGGTCGGCGTGCGGATCGAAGGCCGGCAGATCCTCGATGGCGTGGACCTTGCCGTCCCGGCGGGCACCCTCGTCGCCCTGGTCGGGCGCACGGGAGCAGGCAAGTCGCTCCTGGCGAGGCTCGCCGGCCGCCTGGCCGACCCGGACGAGGGCGAGGTGCTCCTCGACGGGGTGGCGCTGCCCCTGCTGAAGCGGGACGCCCTCCGGTCAGCGGTCACCTACGCGTTCGAGCGGCCGGCGTTGATCGGGCAGACGATCGAGGACGTCATCGCGTTCGGCCCGCGCCGGCCGTCGCTCGAGGAGGTGGCCGCAGCCGCGCGCGCGGCGCAGGCCGACGCGTTCATCCGGCGCATGCCTGAGGGTTACCGTACCCCGCTGGCCCGGGCCCCGATGTCGGGAGGGGAGTCCCAGCGGATCGGTCTGGCTCGGGCGTTCGCCCATGCCGGCCGGGTCCTCGTGCTCGACGACGTCGCCGCGAGCCTGGACACGGTGACCGAGCACGAGATCACGCGGGTGCTGACCGGGGAGCTGGCGGATCGGACGCGGCTCGTCATCGCCCACCGCGCCTCCACGGCGGCGCATGCGGACGCGGTCGTCTGGCTGGAGCGCGGACGGGTCCGCGCGGTGGCACCCCACCGGGTCCTCTGGGGGGAAGCCGCCTACCGCGCCCTGTTCGAATCCGGCACCCAGGCGGCCGGCACCGTCCCGGAGCCCGCGGGCAGGGGTGAGGTTGCGTGAAGCCAGGGCGGCCGCGGGCGGCCATGTGGCACCTTCTGGTTTCCTCCCTAGGGCGCCGTCGACGGGACCTCGCCGGGCTGGCCGTGTGGGCCGCCGTCGAGGCGCTTCCCGCCTACCTCTCCGGGCGCCTCGTCGCCCTGGCGACCGACCGTGGGTTCCTCGCGCGGCGCCCGGGGGCGGGGTTCGCCTGGTTGGGGGTGATGGCCGTCGCCGTGGTCGTGGGCGCATGGGCGAATCGCCACGTGTTCCGGCGGCTGGCGGCCGTCGTCGAGCCGTTCCGGGACGAGCTCGTCGCCGTGGTCGTGACGGGCACGCTCCGCCGCTCGGCCACC
>DASPZW010000259.1:0-5551 GCA_035636055.1 Actinomycetota bacterium | reverse complement strand
CACCAGCAGGGTGGCGTCCCCCCCGTCGTCGAGGATCATGTTCGGCCCCGGCTCGCCGGGCCAGGTCAGCGCCTGCTCGGTGCACCACCAGTACTCCGGCAGCGTCTCGCCCTTCCAGGCGAAGACGGGCACCCCCTGGGGGTCCTCCGGCGTCCCGTTGGGGCCGACAGCCACGGCGGCGGCGGCCTGGTCCTGGGTCGAGAAGATGTTGCACGAGGCCCAGCGCACCTTGGCGCCCAGGGCGACGAGCGTCTCGATGAGCACGGCGGTCTGGATGGTCATGTGCAGCGACCCGGTGATGCGGGCCCCCGCCAGGGGCTGGGCGGCGGCGTACTCGCGGCGCACCGCCATCAGGCCGGGCATCTCGTGCTCGGCGAGGTGGATCTCCTTGCGGCCGAACGCTGCCAGGGACAGGTCGGCGACCTTGAAGTCAGGTGATTGGCTCAATCATTCCTCCTGTGGGCCTCTCCAGCTCGGGCGCTGCAGGCCGACCCAGCATATTCGGGCTCGGACCTGGTCGCTGGACGTTTTGGGGAAAACGCCGCTGTCGTATACTCAGGGGCAAGGTTCGCCTGGGTCTGTGGTTGCGGGACGCCTCCGGTCAAGGGGGAATCCTCAGTCCAGGCCAGCCGCAGGCAAAAGGATCCACGTAAGGCAACCATTGGTTGCTGAGCACGGTGCGGCTTAGAGGTAAGTCCTGCCTCGAACCCGGGATGGACCCGGGGGTATTCGGGAGAAGGTGCGAAGCATCGCCGGAGTCGAATCGCCAGTGCGGCACGCTGCGAGCCAGACCGGGTACGGTCTTGGTTCCTGCCGGGCGAGGGCGGAGGTGCGAGGCCTCAGCAGGCGGGTGTGGGGTCAAAGACCAGGTCAGCCGGGCGAACCTGCCAGCAGCTCCCCGGTAGGCGGGACGGGGGCGTAGATGGACATCACCGTCCACAGCCAGCACGGGCACATCCCGGAATCGCTCCAGCACCTGACCGCCTCCAAGATGGAGGTGCTGGGGAAGTTCCTCACCACCATCACCTCCATCGAGGTCGAGGTCGATCGGGACGGCCGACCCAACCGCCACAACGCCTTCCTGGTGCGGGTGGCCGTTGCCACCCCCGGCCCAGTGTTCCGCTCCCGGGTCGTCTGCGATGATCCGGTGGCCGGGATCGACGTGGCGGTGGAACGGCTTTCCCGGCGCCTGAAGGAGTTCAAACGGCGTCGATCCGGTCGTCCGTTACACTCAAGGCCGAAGACGGGCCCCGGCCCTCACCTCGCCGGAGGTGGAGGTGGGGAAGAAATGCTGGGAGTCGTCGAATCTCGTCCTGACCACGACTAGGCTGTGCTCGAAGGGAGGGCATCGGTGGAGCAGGAGCCCGAAGGGACTGTCGTACAGCCCAGAGACAGGGCGGGGCTGGCGGAGCCGATCCGCGTGATCATCGTCGACGACCACGCGCTGTTCCGCCGTGGGTTGCAGATGGTCCTGGAGGTCGAGGACGACATCGACGTCGTCGGCGAGGCCGGCGACGGGGCCGAGGCCCTCGCCAAGGCAGAGGAGACCGTGCCCGACGTCGTCCTCATGGACGTCCGCATGCCGAAGCGCTCCGGCCTGGAGGCAACCCGGGCCATCAAGGAGATCCTCCCCAACACCAAGATCCTGATGCTGACGATCTCCGACGAGGAGGCCGACCTGTACGACGCCATCAAGTCGGGGGCCTCGGGCTACCTGCTCAAGGAGATCTCGATCGAGGAGGTCGCCAACGCCGTCCGGGCGGTCAATGCCGGGCAGTCGCTCATCTCCCCCTCGATGGCCTCGAAGCTGCTGAACGAGTTCGCCAGCATGGTGAAGCGCTCCGACGAGCGGGCCGGCGTCCCGGCCCCCCGCCTCACCGAGCGGGAGCTGCAGGTGCTGAAGCTCGTCGCTCGGGGCCACAACAACCGGGACATCGCCAAGGAGCTCTTCATCTCGGAGAACACCGTCAAGAACCACGTCCGCAACATCCTGGAGAAGCTGCACCTGCACTCCCGGATGGAAGCCGTGGTGTACGCCGTCCGGGAGCGCCTGCTCGACATCAAGTAGGGCGTTCCTCAGGCTGCCTGGCCCCCCAACCCCGTCCGGGTAAACGTCATACTTGGTTGTACCTATGAGCGCATTCGACTTCATCCTCCACGCAGGCGAGGGCAGACGTTTCCGCAAGATCGTGGACCTCGCGCGCCTCGTCAACGACTTCGAGCCCGAGATCGAGGCCCTGTCCGACGAGGAATTCGCCGCCAAGACCGCCGAGTTCCGCCAGCGGCTGGACAACGGCGAGGAGCTCGATGCCCTGCTCCCCGAGGCGTACGCCGCCGTCCGGGAGGCGGCGAAGCGGGCGATCGGGCAGCGCCACTTCGACGTCCAGGTGATCGGCGCCACGATCCTGCACAAGGGGGCCATCGCCGAGATGAAGACCGGCGAAGGAAAGACCCTCGTCGCCACCATGCCCAGCTACCTGAACGCCCTGGCCGGCAAGGGTGTCCACGTCGCCACGGTCAACCCCTACCTGGCCAAGCGCGACGCCGAGTGGATGGGCCAGATCCACCGCTTCCTCGGGATGTCGGTCGGCCTCATCCAACCCGAGATGCCGATGGGGTCCCGGCGGGTCAACTACGCGGCAGACATCACGTACGGCACGAACAACGAGTTCGGCTTCGACTACCTGCGGGACAACATGGCGATGCGCCTGGAGGACTGCTCCCAGCGCGGCCACTTCTTCGCGATCGTGGACGAGGTCGACTCGATCCTGATCGACGAGGCCCGCACGCCGCTCATCATCTCGGGGGCCGCCGACGAGGCGGCCCGCTGGTACCGGACCTTCGCCCGCCTGGTGCAGCGGCTGAAGCCCGAGGAGCACTACGAGGTGGACGAGGCCAAGCGCACCGTCGCCGTCTCCGAGGAGGGCATCGCCCGCGTCGAGCAGTTGCTGTCGATCGAAAACCTCTACGACCAGGTCCACACCCCGCTCGTCCACTACCTGGACTCGGCCCTCAAGGCAAAGGAGCTCTACAAGCGGGACCGGGACTACATCGTGCAGAACCGGGAGGTCCTGATCGTCGACGAGTTCACCGGCCGCACGCTGCCCGGCCGGCGCTGGTCGGACGGCCTCCACCAGGCGGTCGAGGCCAAGGAGACCGTCCCGATCCAGCAGGAGAACCAGACGCTCGCCACGATCACCATCCAGAACTACTTCCGCCTCTACGAGAAGCTTGCCGGCATGACCGGCACCGCCAAGACCCAGGCCACCGAGTTCGCCAACGTGTACAACCTCGAGGTCTTCGAGGTCCCGACCAACCGGCCCAACGTCCGCAACGACGTGCCCGACTCGATCTACAAGACCGAGGATGCCAAGTGGAAGGCGGTCACCGACGACGTCGTGGCCCGTCACGAGGCCGGCCAGCCGGTCCTCGTGGGCACGATCTCGATCGAGAAATCCGAGCGGCTGGCCGGCTACCTGGCCCGGCGCGGTGTCGCCCACCACGTCCTCAACGCCAAGCACCACGAGAAGGAGGCGTTCATCGTCGCCCAGGCGGGCAGGACCGGAGCCGTCACGCTCGCCACCAACATGGCGGGCCGAGGCGTCGACATCCTGCTCGGCGGCAACCCCGAGTACCTGGCCCGGGCCGAGATGTCGGTGCGGGGCTGGGACAACGACGCCTACCTCCTGGAGCAGCTCTCCGAGGAGGACCGGGCCGCCTACGAGGCCGAGTACGAGCCGATCCTCGAGGCCAAGAAGCTGGAGTGCGCCGAGGAGCACGACCGGGTGGTCTCCACCGGCGGCCTCTACATCCTCGGGACGGAGCGCCACGAGTCCCGACGCATCGACAACCAGCTCCGTGGCCGTTCGGGACGCCAGGGCGACCCGGGCGAGACCCGCTTCTACCTCTCTCTGGACGACGACCTCATGCGCTTCTTCGCCACCGGGATGATTTCGACGGTCATGGAGCGGCTCAACCTCCCCGAGGACATGCCGATCGAGTCGAAGATGGTGTCGAAGGCCATCGAACGGGCGCAGTCCCAGGTCGAGGGCCAGAACTACGAGCTGCGCAAGAACGTCCTGAAGTACGACGAGGTCATGAACAAGCAGCGGGAGGTCGTCTACGAGCAGCGCCGCCAGCTCCTGGAGGGCGCCGACCTCTCCGAGAAGGCCCTCGAGTTCGTCGCCGAGGCCGTGGAGAGCGTGATTGGCACCTACGCCAACATGGAGGCCCACCCCGAGGACTGGGACTGGCCCGGCCTCGACGCCGCCATGGCCCAGCTCTACCCCACCGCCCTCAACGAAACCTTCGACAAGGAGACCACGACCTACCCGGCCCTGCTCGACGCCTACCAGGAGGAGGCCCTCGACTACTACGCCAAGCGGGAGGAGGAGATCGGCAAGGAGAAGATGCGCGAGTTGGAGCGCCTGGTCTTCATCTCGATCCTCGACAACAAGTGGCGGGAGCACCTCTACGAGATGGACTACCTCCGCGAGGGCATCGGACTGCGGGGCTACGGCCAGCGAGACCCCGAGATCGAGTACAAGCGTGAGGGCTACGACATGTTCCAGACGATGATGGCCGCCACCAAGGAGGAGTTCGTCCGCTACATGTTCCACGTCCAGGTGGTCGAGGAGACGCCCGAGCAGGCCGCCCCGGTGACCGCCACCCACCAGGATGCGCCCACGATGGTCGATGCCCCGATCGATGCGCCCGCCCCCTCGGGGAATGGTGCCAACGGCTCGGCGGCCAAGCCGAAGCCGGCACCGGCGGGGACCAAGACCTCCAATGGGTCGCCCGCCCCCGCCAAGGTCAGTGCCTCGGTCGGTGGCGCTCCCGCAGCCGCCGGCGACTACGAGAAGGTGGGCCGCAACGCCCCGTGCCCCTGTGGCTCGGGCCGCAAGTACAAGAAGTGCCACGGCTTCGAGGCCTAACCGATGGACGACCTGAAGCCACGCCTTGCTGCCGCCGAGGACAAGCTCTCCCACGTGAAGGAGTACCTTTGACGTCCCGGCGAAGCAGGCGCGCTCGGACGAGCTCCAGGAGCTAGCGGCCCAGCCGGGCTTCTGGGACTCCCAGGCCGAGGCAACCCGCCAGATGGCGGAGATGTCACGCCTCGAGGACGATCTCAAGACCTACGGACGCCTGGCATCACGCCTGGAGGAGGCTTCCATCCTGTTCGCCCTGGCGCAGGAGGAGGACGACGCGGCGACCGGTACGGAGGCAGCGGGCGCCCTCAACGAGGTGGAGGCCTCCCTCGACGAGCTCGAGATCCGCACGCTGCTCTCGGGGGAGCACGACGAGGCCAACGCCATCGTGAGCGTGCACGCCGGGGCCGGGGGGACCGAGTCGTGCGACTGGGCAGAGATGCTGCTCCGGCTGTACCTCCGTTGGGCGGAGCGCCGGGGGTTCGCCACCGACCTGGTCGAGTACCTGGAGGGCGAGGAGGCCGGCGTCAAGCGGGCCACCTTCACCCTGACGGGGCGTTTCGCCTACGGGCTGGCCTCGACCGAGAAGGGGGTGCACCGCCTGGTGCGGATCTCGCCCTTCG
>DASPZW010000258.1:0-2880 GCA_035636055.1 Actinomycetota bacterium | reverse complement strand
GCCGCCGCAGTTCCCAGCCCGGTCGGGCCCGCGGGAATCCGCACCTGGGGAACCACTGCGCCGGGGATCGCCGCGACCGGGTCGGCCGGACCCGCCACCGGTGCCGGGATCGCGGAACCGAGCGCTGGGGCGGCCCCCATGCCGGACGCGGGGGCACCGTCGGGGATCCGGCCTTCGACGCCAAGGTCCTGTCGTGGAGGTTCCGGCGGCACCGGCGTCGGGACATCGGCAGCGGCCACTGCCGGGGCGAGGCTGGCCGCCGCAGTTCCCAGCCCGGTCGGGCCCGCGGGAATCCGCACCTGGGGAACCACTGCGCCGGGGATCGCCGCGACCGGGTCGGCCGGACCCGCCACCGGTGCCGGGATCGGGGAACCGGCGACGTCCGCGGCCGTAGCTGACGCTTCAACCGGCACGCCAGAGGCACTTCCCGCGCCTTCGAGGGCAGGGACGTGCCCGAGGTCGGGCTGTGCCGACTCGGGTCCCGGCCCGGTCGGCGGGGCGTTTAGGTTGGCCGCGTTGCCGGGACCACCGGCTCCGACGGCGGCCAGTCCCGTCCGGAGCAAGCTGGCCAGGGTGGCCGCCGCGTTCCCGCGCCCCGTGGGGGAGCCTCGCACCCAGCCCCGTGACGGCAACCGGAGTAGCTCGGGTTCCTTGTACCGGTCGATTGCACGGTGCCACTCCTGGATGCCCGACATCCAATCCTCCAGTTCGTCGGCGAAGGAACGGAGGGCCTTGCGGGCATCGCCGTCGAGTCCATATTCTTCCATCAGTGCCGGGAACTCTACGTCGGTCACACGCTGGAACTGTTGCATCCGGGCGGTCATCAGGTCGTTGACCACGCCCACGGCCTGGTCCTTGTCGACGTCGAGGAACTGCCGGATGACCAGCACCATGTTGTGGACCTCACCTTCGAACTCGATCTCCTTCTGGTAGGAGAACACGTCGTTCGTGAAGCACGCGTAGTCGACGGCGGCGTTCTCCAAGGACTGCAACGGGCGGGTCTCGAAGATCGCCGGCGGAAGGCGTTCCCCTTGGCGGAGCCGTGCCAGGCTCATCGTGAGGCCGGACCCGAACGTGTCGCGGCGCATCTCCACGTAGTCAACCGGGTCGGGGATCCTGTGCTGGCTCTGGTTCTGGAATTCCCAGAGCCAACTCTCGAGCATTGCCTGGTTGGCTTGGCGGAACTGACGCCGGCCCGCCGGTGACATCCCTGCCGCGGTGGGTGGCCATAACTCGGCCAGCGCACGCTCGGCCGGATTCATGGGCACGGGTGTCGGGGTGCCGAGATCGTCGGGCATGAAGGCCAACTGGCGTACCACGAACACCTTCGCCCCTGCAAGGTCCCCGATGCGGGTGAAGACCACCGGAAAATAATCGTCCCCGTACGTCCCCCAGGTGAGCCAGCATGCGGTCATGTTCAGCCCGTCGGCGTCTGAGTGCGGGTCGATCATGTGGCCGCAATAGGCAAGGTCCATGGCGTCGAACTTCTTCGGATCCCAAACGCCGATCCCGCCCGGCAGGGTGCAGAGCATGCCCGTCCGTGCCGCAAACTCCTTGGAATACACGCGGGCGGTGTCCAGATTGGGGTTGTGCTTGGTCTTGAACGGCATGTAGAACTTCGGGAGTTGGGTGGGGCCCACTCGCTGGAACGGCACGTACGAGAACGTCCTGGCTCTCCCCGCCCCCACCGACCCCGGCGAGGGGGCAAGGTGGGCTCCCGCGGTGCCCAGGCCCAGGGGCCCACTCAGGAGCTGCTCGCCGAGCGTACGGTGGGCCGGTCCCCGATTCATGTAGCGGCTCGACCGCATGTGCCAGGCGTGACCCCCCGATTGCCAGTCCTGCAGTCCCTTCACGTAGGCGGCAACGTGCAGGCGCTCGAGGGGGTTCAAGGCATACTCCTCGAAGAGGACGGGCACCTCGGTGAGCGCTGTGTTCTCGAACTGCTGCAGGCGGGAGGTCAAGATGTCGTTGACCAGGTTGGCAGCCCGCTGAGGGTCCACGCCGAAGAAACGGCTCATCACCAGGACGCCGTTGTTGACCTCGCCCTCGTCCTCGGTTTCGCGCTGGTAGGAGAACAAGTCGTTGCGCAGGTGCACCCCGTCGGCGAAGGTGTCCCTCAGAACCCGCAGGGACCGGGCTGCGGCGACCCGGTCCGGCACCTCGACAAGGTTGGCGTGCTCCACCAGGTGCGCCGACCAGGGGGCTCCCCCAACCTTGCGGCGGATCTCGATGTACTCGATGGGGTTGGGGATGCGGGCCTCGACGATGTTGGAAAGCTCCCAGGTGGATTCCTCCAGGAGGGCCTTGGTGGCATGGAAGAACCGCTCACGCCACGCGGGAGACTTTGAGGGCACCGTGCGGAACCACAGGTCGAGCAAGCCGCGCTCCACCGGGTTGGTCGGCTCGGGCAGGGGCGCCTCCAGGTTCAAGGGCATGAAGGCGGGGAGCCGGTCGAGGTAGGCCTTGCCCCCCGCGAGGTTGCGGGTCCGCTTGTAGACCTCCAGGAAATGGTCGTCGAAGTAGAAGACCCAGACGTACCAGTCGGTGATCAAGTTCAACTCTTCAGCCGGGCAGTCGGGGTGGGTGTAGGCGCACAGCAGCGGGTAGTCGTGGGCGTCCAGCTCCGCCTCGGTCCAGATCTCAGGGGCGCCGGCGTCGGGGCCAGGCTCGAGGATCCCCATCTGCCTCGACCAGGCGTTGGTGTGCAGCCGAGCCCCCTCCGCGTTGGGGTTGAGCCGGGCCGGGTAGGGCATGTAGAAATCGGGGAGCTCGTAGGGCTGGGACACCTAGCACCTCACAGGGTTGGACCATCGGGGCTGCAGTGCCGACCTTCTTATGAAGCGGTCCTCTCTACGGGTCGCCCGAGCGCTGCTCCGCCCG